>DYJG01000059.1 GCA_020723225.1 Desulfobacca acetoxidans
CCATCCCCTGGCCCGGGCGGTAATGAAGGCCGCCCACTACGCCAAGGTCACCATTGGCCAGGTGGAGGAAATGTGTACCCAGATCGGGTTGGGCGTCCGGGCCTGCATCCAGGGCAGAATGGTGGAGGTGGGCAGCGCCTATTTCTGCGGCGGCACCATGAGCATCCCTCTAGTCTTGCGCCCTTCCCTGGAGAAGATCAAAGAAAGAGGCGCCACCCCTTTGGTGGTGTATCACGATGAGCAACCTCTGGGCATCATCAGCGTAGCGGATCAGGTGCGTCCTTCTGCTGCGGAAACGGTGCAGCAGCTGCGCTCGCTGGGGATGGATGGAATTGGCCTGCTATCAGGGGACCACGAGAAATCCGCCCAGACGATCGCTCAAGCCGTAGGTGTGGATTATTCCTGGACGGAGATGAAACCCGAGGACAAGCTGCGCATTATCAAGGATTTCCAGGATAGAGGCCAGGTGGTGATGTTTGTGGGAGATGGGATCAACGACGCTCCGGCCCTGGCCGTCTCGGATGTAGGCATCGCCATGGGGGCCGCGGGGACAGATGTTGCCCTGGAGACCGAGGACATTGCCTTGATGAACGACGATATCGCCAAGATCCCCTTTCTGATCCGACTTAGCCGTAAAATGCTCCGGATCATCAAGTGGAACATTGCTTTTGGAATGCTGTTCAACTTCGTGGCTGTATTGGCCAGTGGGACCGGCATCCTCACCCCCATCACCGGGGCGGTGGTCCATAATGTTGGCTCGGTACTGGTGGCGCTAGCCTCCGCCAGTCTCTCGTTTACACGAACCTAACTAATTTCCTTGAAATTTACTTTCGTCAGCCCAAGAGATTTTTTTCTCTTGGGCTGCCTTTCCAGAATTCAGTTTCGCCATCAACTTCAAGTCGAGGTTGCAAATGGTCTCCGGTTTAGGCTTTCGTATAGGCATCGGCCCTTCCAGGAGAGAATACGGGTTATTTTTCTACCTCTCGTTTGAGCACCCTTCCCCTTGCTTTATGGCAAGCCCAAGTCTTCATGAGTAACACAAGCGCGCCAAGGGCATTATAAGAGGTCCAGGCGCGCCTGGCGAATCAAAACCAGCGGATTATCTCTATTTTTTCCGCCAGGCCTCCCAATAAGGTGTGCCTTGGGGGTCTCTTAATACCAGGTTGTGGTCCTTATGCGTAACTTCTGCGGCAAGAAGTCTTTCCTGGCCTGCCAGTTTGTAGCAAAATCCCTGGATGGTCACTTCATCCCCCGGTTTTAGATCGGCCTCCTGGCGCTCCAGGAACCAAAGGGGGCCCCAGATGCACATGTACCAGGCCCTTGTCCGGAGTTTGCACCTCCACTGCCATCCCCGGCTCCATATCTTGCGAAAAAGTTTCAACCCGGAGACGGGCGATGCGCCCGCTGATCTTCCCGGGCATACAAGCATGCACCTCCTGGGAGATTCGATAAGGCAACATGCGGAATCCCTGGCCTCTGCCGCCCCGATAGCCATACTCTTGCAGGTAACTATTCTCCTGAAGGGGAGCGCTGCAAGCTAATAAGAAGCCCAAAAAGATACCAATAATTAACAACCGCCAATGTGACATATTTCCCTCCAAAATGAGATTTGAGGACTGAGGTGGAACCCGATGTTTCCTTTATGACGCTCAATTGCAACCTCAGCCTTTATTTTTTTCTCCATTTTTCAGAGACTTAATAGCCACCCTATCCCTTTCGCCGGTGCGGATGCGCACCGCCTGTTCCACCGGCAAAACGAAGATCACGCCGTCTCCAAGGTTGCCGGTATGCGCGGCCTTCTGAATGGCGCGCACCACCTCCTCCACTAACTCATTTTTGACCACCACTTCCAGGCGCACTTTGGGAACAAATTCTCGAACCATCTTGTCTCCTTGCGCCAAAACTTTGCCCCGGCCAAACCCCTGGACCTCCATCACGCTCAAGCCCGGCAGACCGGCGATCTTCTGTAAAGCGCCGGTTACCTTGGAAAGCATGAAGGGCTGGATATAAGCTCTCACTTCTTTCATGGTCGGTCTCCTAAATCTCCGGCAGACGTTCAGCAAATTTGCCGTACAGCACCGGCAGGATGATCAAGGTCAACATGGTGGAGGTAAACAGGCCGAACACCACCACTACGGCCAGAGGCCGCTGCACTTCCGATCCGGGACCGCTGGCGAAGAGCAAGGGGGTCAACCCCAGGATGGCCACCAGTGCAGTCATTAAGACCGGGCGCAGCCGCCGGTGGCAACCCTCTGAAACAGCCTCCTCTAAAGGCAAACCTTCCTGCCGCAACTGGTTGATCTGGGAGACCAGGACCATGCCGTTCAACACCGCCACGCCGAAGAGGGCGATGAAACCCACCGAAGCCGGAACGCTCAGGTAGAGGCCGGTGATAAGCAGGCCCAGGATGCCGCCGATGAGCGCCAGAGGCAGGTTCAGGATGATGAGCGCGGCATAGCGCACCGAGTTGAAGGTCAGAAACAGGAGCAGGAAGATGACGGCGATGGTCACCGGGACAATCAACATGAGACGGCGCATGGCCCGTTCCTGGTTCTCGAAGGCCCCGCCCCAGGTGAGGTAATAGCCGGGAGGCAGGTTCAAGCGGGCTGCCAGGAGGCTCTGGGCTTCGGCCACCAGGCCGCCGATGTCCCGGCCCTCTACGTTGAACTCCACCACGATGCGGCGGCGCGCGTCGTCCCGGCTGATCTGAACCGGCCCCTCCTCTTCGGTGATCGTCGTCAGATCGGCCAGAGGAATGCGGCGGCCCCCGGAAGCCTCCACCAGGATGTTGCCGATGGTTTGCAGGCTGTTGCGGCGCTCTTCGGGGAATCGCACCTGGACGCCCACTCGCAGTTGGCCCTCCTGGATCTCGGTGGCCACCTTGCCGCCCACCGCAGTTTCAATGATCTCCTGGATATCGGCTACGTTGATGCCGTAGCGGGCAATTTTCCGCCTATCGATCTTGATGTTCAGGTAAGGCTGGCCCGCGACCTGTTCCACCCGCAGATCGGTGACTCCCTTGACCCCCTTAAGCAGGCGGCCTGCGTCTTCGCCTTTGCGCAGCAGTATTTCCATATTGTCGCCGAAAATCTTCACTGCCACCTGGGACTTAACCCCGGAGATAAGCTCGTCCACCCGGAGCGCAATGGGCTGGGTGAGATTAATACCGATACCCGGAATCTTGGCCAGTTCGGTCCGCATCTTCTCCACCAGTTCTTCGGTGGTGCGGACGGTCTTCCATTCGGAACGAGGCTTGAGCACCACGATGGGGTCGCTGACATTCGGCCCCATGGGATCGGTGGCGATTTCCGCGGCGCCGATCTTGGAGACCACCGCCACTACTTCGGGAAACTGCATCATCGCCTGTTGGGCCTGGCGCTCGATTTCCACGGATTGGCCCACGGACACGGAGGGCAGGCGGATGATCTGGGGAGTGAGATAGCCTTCATCCATCCGGGGGATGAACTCGGTGCCCAAAAACGGCGCCATGGCCAGGGAGAAGACCAGTAAACCCGCGGCCCCCGCCACCACCAGACGAGGGTGCCCCAGGGCCCAGGCCAGGGAAGGCCGGTAGAGGCGCCGCGCCCACTTGAGGAGCAGACTTTCCCGCTCCGGTCCGCGCTTGAGCAGGTAGGAACAGAGCGCGGGAACGGCGATGATGGACAGAACCAGGGAGGCCAGCAGCGCAATGGCCACGGTAAAGGCCAGGGGCGCGAACATCTTTCCCTCCATACCCTGAAGGGTCATGATGGGCAAAAAGGTGATGGCAATGATCAACTCCCCGAAGAGACTCGGTTTTCGCACTTCCAACACGGCCTCCAGCACGGTGCGCATAAAGCCCCGGCCAGAGTCGGGTTCGCCCAGATGGTGCATGACATTTTCCACCTGGATAACTGCCGCATCAACGATCATGCCGATGGAAATGGCCAGGCCCCCAAAGGTCATAAGATTGGCGGTAAGCCCGGTCAGACGCATGACAATGAAAGTCATCAAGGCAGCCAGAGGGAGCGTCAGGGCAATGACCGCGGCCCCCTGGAGGCTTCGAAGAAACAGGTACACCACCAGAATGACCAGGACCACCCCCTCTGCCAGGGCCTTACTTACCGTGGCGAGGCAATCCCGCACCAGGCCGGTGCGGTCGTAAAAGGCCTCCAGCTTGATGCCGCCGGGGAGGATGCCGCCCTGGTTTATTTCATCAACTTTCTTTTTGACTGCGGCCACCACCTCCCGGCCGCTTCCTCCCTTAATCATGAGGACGATGCCCACCACGGCCTCTTGCTTGCCGTCCTTCACCGTCGCGCCCCAGCGGGTGGCCGGGCCTTCTTCAATGACGGCTACATCCCGCACCAGCACCGGCGCCCCGTCCACTTCCTTGAGCACCACTTCCTCGATATCTTCCTTGCCCTGCATCAGGCCGATACCCCGCACCATGGCCTGTTCACTCACCTGGTTCAGAATATTACCGCCGGCGTTGGCGTTATTCGCCGCCAGAGCATTGAAAACCTGGCGCAGGGAAAGATCGTATTTAGCCAGCCGGTCGGGATCGACGTTCACCTGGTATTGGCGCACCTGACCGCCGAAGGAATTGACCTCCGTCACTCCGGGCACGGTTTTCAACAACGGCCGGACAATGCCGTCCTGCACGGTGCGGAGGCGCATCAGGCGTAGTTCTTCCTCTCGGGGCGAGCCCGGGGGCGGGGCATTGGGCTCCTCAAGGGTATACTGATAGATTTCCCCGAGACCGGTGGTGATGTGGCCAAGAATCGGGTCGGCGCCCTTGGGCAATTTCTCCTTAGCCTCGATCAGCCTTTCCAGCACCAACTGCCGGGCGAAATAGATATCCACGCGATCTTGGAAGACTATGGTCACCAAGGACAATCCGAACTTGGAGAGGGACCTCAGTTCCACCATATCCGGGAGCCCCGACATGGTCACTTCAATGGGAAAAGTAACCTGCTGCTCCACTTCCACCGGCGACATGCCGGGCCAGGTGGAGATCACCTGCACCTGGACGTTGGTGACATCGGGAAACGCATCCACCGGCAATTTAAGCGCGGCGTAGGACCCGTAGCCCACCAGTCCGGCCAGGAAGACGAGGACCAGAAAGCGGTGTCGCAGACAGCCTTGAATGATTTTTTCAATGAGCATGCCCCGCCTCCATGCCCTCCTTCTCCAGTTCGGACTTCAAGATAAAGGCCCCTTGGATCACCACCCTTTCGCCTTCCTTCAGGCCCTCCAGCACTTCCATACGGCCTTCCGCTTTTAGGCCGGGCTTGATAACCCGCTTAAGATAGAGACCGGGCTCATGTTCCACAAAGACGTATTGTTCAGCGCCAGAGGCCACCGCTGCGGTTTGGGGCACGTTGAGGGCCGTCCGGAAGCCGGAAGACACCTTAATATTGGCGAACATCCCGGCTTTCAGTTCTCCCTTGGAGTTTTCCACCTTGACCCGGGCCCGGGTCATGCGGGTGGCCTTGTTCACCATGGCGGCGATATAGTCGATGGTGCCGGTAAACTCTTCCTGGGGCAGGGAACTCACCCTGATAACTACGGGATCCCCGGTTTTCACCAGGGGGAGGTCTTTCTCCGGAATCTGGACGAAGCACCACAGGGTGGCGGTGTCGGCTATCACGAAGAGATCTTCTTCCGCTTTGACCACCAGGCCGGGGGTCACCTTGCGGTCCACCACCCGCCCGGCGATGGGGGAGCGCAAAGTAAAGGTGGATTCCACTTCGGCGTGAAAACTTGGTCCTTTCCGCGTTTTGGTTCCCCTTAACATCCGGCCGATGTCTGCATCGGTTAACCCCATGAGATGGAGCCGGTTTTCAGCATAATCCCGCTCCGAAGTAGCCAATTCAAACTTGGCCTGGCGCTCCTGAAACTCCGCCTGGCTGATGGCCTTTTCCTGCCACAACAGGCGCGCCCGTTCATAAGCCTTCTGAGCCACCTTGTAGCTGGCCGCGGCCTGGAGGAAGGCGTTCTGGGCCTGGCCCAGTTCCAAACTATCGATGACGGCCAGGGCGTCGCCTTTTTTCACTTCTGCTCCGTAATCGGCGGCAATCTTAACCACCCGCCCGGCCAGACGGGAACTCACCCTGGAAGTCTTCTCTTCGTTCAAAACCAGTTCGCCGGTAAGCTGCACCCTGTCAGCCAATGATCCGGCTGCCACCGCCTCCACCTTGAGATTGGCCCGTTTTACCCCCTCGGGGTTCAATTTCACCTGGCCCGGTGGGTGAGCTTCATGTTTGTGATCATCGTGCTTATGCCCCTCGTGTTTATGGTCTTCCTTTTTATCGCCTCCAGGTTTATGAGCATCGTCCTTATGGTCGTCATGCTTATGACCTTCATGCTTGTCGGCTTCAGACCCGTGAGATTCATGTTGGTGGGCCTTATGTCCCGGGTCTTTGTCCGGGGCCTTTTTCTGGGCGCTCACCGGAAGGGAAAACCAAACCATCGCCAGCAGAACCAGAATCCCGATGAAAATTTTCTTCAAATAGAAAAAATTGCGAACCATGGTTTAGATACCTCCGCCGGCGATGCGCCAGAGCTCCGCCCTGGCCAGCCAATATTCCAACAACGCCTTGTAATAATCCTGCTCCGTGGCCCGGTAGACCCGGCGGGAATCCAGCAGTTCCAGCAGCCCCGTCTCCCCCTGCCGGTAGGTGAATTCGGCCAGGCGCAGAGATTCCGCGGCCTGGGGCAGGATGTTCTTCTGGAAAGATTCCACCTGGTGGCGGGCCACCATATAGAGACTGTATTGGCTCGACAGTTTGATTTCCAACTCCTGCCGGGTGAGGGTGAGATCGGCTTCGGCCTGCCGCTTGACGGCCGCGGCCTTATCCACCTCCCCGCCTTTGCGGTTCCAAAGGGGCAAAGGCAGGGAAATGCCCCCGCCAGTGGTGCGCTGGTCGATCTCCAACGTATGAAAAAACTTGAGTCTCACTTCCGGTACCCAGGCCTGCCGTTCCGCGCTCAACGTACTCTCAGCCTGGCGAAGAGAAGAGTCCTGGGCGGCCAGCAGGGGATGGGCCTCCAGCGCCGCCTCGCGCCACCGCGGCAGGGGAACAGCCTCATCCAGGAGGGTGAACTTGCCGGAAACTTTGAAATCGGCAGGCAGATTCTCCAATAAAAACCGGTTCAACACCTGCCGGTCCCCACTGAGCGTGGTTTTGGCCTTTTCATGTTCCCGTTCCAGTGAGTAAAATTCCACCTGGGCCTTAATAAGCTCTATCTGGCGGCTTTCCCCCAGACGGACGCGCTTTTCCACCAGGTCGAGAAGCAGTTTGGCTGAGTCGAGGTTCTCCTTGGCCACCTTAACGAACTGCTCGTCTGCCAGCACCCGGTAGAAGAGTTCCCGCAATTTGGCGATGACGTTCAGCTCTTCGTTGGTCGCCAACTTCTGAGCGCTGTCGATGCCGAAGCGGGCGGCCTCCTGTTTCCTGGCCCGGCGGCCGGGCCATTCTATGGTCTGAGAAAAAGCCGCGGTATAGGTGAGCCCACTGTCAGGCCCGCCCCTTTCCCTTTGATTGCCCCCTTCGAACTCAACTTCCGGGTTGGGATACTGTTTGGCGATGCGCAGTTCGGCTTCGTTTTTCCGCACCTCCTCCCGGGCCTTGCGCAGACCGGGGTGAACCTTGAGGGTAAGATCCTCCAAATCCTTCAGAGAAAAAGCGCGTGTTTCCGCGGCTCCAGAAAACTGCGCCAGGGAAAACAGACAAAATAGCGTAAAGACGGGAACCATCTTGAGACGCAAGACACACCTCCGCCAAGCAAAAATCAAAAAGAAAATAAATTAGTTAGGGATTATTCTTAACTTAGTGATTGGCAAAGAGATGTCAAACTTGAGGTGGGCGAAAAATGCGGTGCTCAAAAATTTGCCGGGGGATTTGGTGACCAGGAATGGTCACGAGAGCTTCGGTCTGAAGCAAAGGGACGTAGCTACTGTGAATGCAAAGTGAAGGTAGATGACAGGCGCAAATGCAGTTGCTGTTGCAGTCTACGTCATGCCCCTGGCCTGCATCGGCATGGCAGGGCTCCGCGGCCGCCAAGGCCAGCAGCGGCAATAGCGCGATCCCGATAAGAACCCAAAGAAACCCATGACGAGTCTTCTGCCGCATTGCTTTCTGTATATCCTGATCGGGGGCTGAAATCAACTGCTCTACCCTAAAAAATGGTTATACTTTGGATTATCAAAGTCCTCCATTCCCCAAGGATGACGGGGAGGCATCCCAGAGAATTATTTTTTTCCGTTGCTTAGAGGTTTCAATCTCAGACATTCCAATGGAAAAGGAAGCAGCAAAAAAAACTTCGCCATCTCGAATTTCGCCCCCTCCCACGCCGTTATCTAGATTCCACATATCTGCTTATACTCCCCTTGCCAAAACGAGAAAACCAGATGGATATAAGATAAATATAATAACTTACCATCCTTCACTATGCCGCGCCCCTTCTAAAGGGTGGGGTGCCAAGTTGGCATATCTTTGAAAAATTGAAAAATTTCCGTGGCGATCATATTAGACCCGGGGGGAGGGAGTCCCTGTCCCCGGGTTTCGCTTTTGGGACGGGAAGAGGGGGACAGTGTACCAGGGACCAGGGCCGGGACGTGGCAGCCAGGGGAATAGGCCCTGCTATCTGCCAGGAGTAAAGCGTTGGTGGATGGACGAGGTTAAGGGCAAAGAGCGTCCAAGTTCCACTGGCAAACCACGGTGATCGCCACGCACCCTCAGCCAGAGTCTATATGACCGAGGCCGATCTGCTACGGTGCATCGAAGCCGTGGATAAACAACGGGAGCAAAAGGAAGCAATATCTTCCCAGGTCAGAGACAAAAGCGGGAGATTTAAACCGTCTCCGCTAAATGGCGGAAACGGTGAAAGCAAGTGTTCATCTGCTCAAGAGACCGCTCACATAGTTGGAACTTCTGCCCGGTAAGTCGAACGCACCCGCAGAGTCCTCGCATACCCGAAGGAGAAAGAGGGTGGGGCAGCGCAAGGCATCAGGCAGGTGGGGCATAGTCCTCTTACTGTGCACCAAGGCCGGCCAACAAAAGGAGGATCGGAAGAATTAGAAAGAGTCCAGAAGCAGAGGGAGGCGCGTAATGGGCAGGACTCAACGCTCCTGCGAGCCCGGCGCCAGCACATGGCCAGCCGCTCACTCAGGGGCCTGGTGTCCTTCCGAGGCGCGCCTGCGCTCCTGATTTCATATTAACCACTTTGGTGAGGAAAGATAAAGGGTGCCGGGTTAAGATTGAGCGGCAGGCCAAGGGGTGGCCACTGAAGGCAGCGGTGGTAGGGGGTTGTTTAGATATGGCTTGTCCTCAAGGGCGATAGCCTTAAGTTACCAGGAGTGAGACCTTAAAAGATTTAGGACTTTTTGATTCTGTTCCCCCTACCAACAAAGGCACAAACACATCCATTTAACCCCGAAATTTAGTCCATAGGTTGGAAATGAGGTTGGAAACCAAAAATAAAGGGTTAGCTTATATCGGCTAACCCCTTGATTTCTAATGGCGTCCCCAACCGGATTTGAACCGGTGTTGCCGGCGTGAAAGGCCGGTGT
>DYJG01000060.1 GCA_020723225.1 Desulfobacca acetoxidans
TCTTTAACCGGGTGGGCAGCGCCGCGCACCTGCATTACCTGGAGCAGGCTTTGGGCGGGTTGGAGGGGGTTAAATGTGTCGGCGGCTTGCCCCGGGAGGCGGATCTGGCCATCCCGGAAAGGCACCTGGGCCTCTTCACCGCGGAGGACCATCCCCTGGAGGAGAACCGTTTGGAGCATCTGGCGGATTTTCTGGAAAGCCATCTGGACCTGGACGGCTTGCTGGCCGCACTGCCGGTTTTGTCCTTTCCCCAGGAAACCACGGTGGCTAATGCTTCTCCTCTTGCCCAACAACCCCTGGCCCCTGACCCCTGGCCCCCGGCCCCTGTCCCCTCAAACGTGCGCCTGGGGGTGGCCCGGGACCCGGCTTTTTGTTTTTATTACCCGGAAAACCTGGAACTGCTGGCGCAGTCCGGTGCGGAACTGGTTTCCTTTTCGCCCTTAACGGACCGGGAGCTGCCGGCAAACCTGCACGGGATTTACCTGGGCGGGGGTTATCCCGAATTATACGCAGCCCAGCTGTCAGCCAATGAAGCCATGAAGCATGGCATCGCGTCTCAGGCCGCGGCCGGGCTGCCCATTTACGCGGAGTGCGGCGGCTTGATGTATCTGTCCCGGGAGATTGAGGACCTGGAAGGCCGCCGCCACGCCATGGCCGGGGTGCTGCCGCTTTCGGTGCGCATGCTGCCCCGGCTCAAGGCCCTGGGCTACCGGGAGGTCACCCTGACAGGCCCCGGCCTTTTGGGCCGGGCCGGCACCAAGGCCCGGGGCCATGAATTCCATTACTCGGAGATTGCCGGTGAATTTGGAGACCTGCCCCGGCTGTACCGAATCACCGCCAGACAGGGGCAGGAGGCGGCGCCGGAAGGATACTCCGTCAATAACGTCTTGGCCAGCTACGTGCACCTCCACTTCGGCAGCAACCCGGAAATCGCGCGGCACCTGGTGGAGCGGTGCCTTGATTATAAGGTGAAAGCGGCAAAAGTCGCTTAAGGAGGGGGTAAAAGGGGAAAAGGTTAAAAGGGGAAAAGGGTTTTGCTAATCGGATCTAATTCTTTTCCTTTTCCCCTCTTCCCCTTTTCCCCTTTTCACCCTGAAGATATTCGACTCCTCCCATCATAGGAGAGCAAAAAAAATGACCTGGACACCCCGCCTCCCCCAAGAAATCGAAGCGGAGAGCTTCCGCCGCATCGACGCCCAGGTGGGGGCGCATACCTTTTCCCTCGAGGTCTGGCCCGTGGTGCGGCGGATGATTCACACCTCCGGCGATGTGGGCTACCTGGAGACGGTGCGGCTCCACCCACAAGCCGTGGCCGCGGGAATAGAGGCTATGCGCCGGGGCTGCGCTATGGGCACGGACACCCGCATGCTCCTGGCGGGCATCTCCACGGGCCGCCTGTGCCGCCTGGGGGTGGAGCCTTTCTGTATTCTGGACGCCCCGGAAGTGGCCCAAACCGCGCTCCGTGAGGGCACCACCCGCACTGCCGCGGGCCTGGAACTGGCCTTACCTAAGTTGGCCGGGGGGATTGTGGCCATCGGCAATGCGCCCACCGCGCTCTTGCGCCTTCTGGAATTGCTGGCTGCCGGCGCGCCGGCCCCGGCCCTGGTGGTGGGGCTGCCCGTGGGGTTTGTCAACGCCGCGGAGTCCAAAGAAGCCTTGAGTAAACAGAATTGTCCTTATATCACGGCCCTGGGACCCAAGGGCGGCTCGGCGGTGGCCGCGGCCGTGATCAATGCCCTGGCCGTCATGGCCTTGGAGGAAGTGCCATCATGACCCCGAAAACCGGGACCCTTTACGGGATTGGCGTGGGACCGGGCGATCCGGAATTGATCACCCTGAAGGCCTTAAAAGTGCTGCAAAAGATCCCCCACATCTTTGCCTCCTGTTCCAGCAAGAACAGCTACAGCCTGGCCCTGAGTATCGTGCGCTGCCACCTGAACGGCGCGGGGATCGAGCATCTCCCCTTCCCCATGACCCGGGACCCCCAGGTCTTGCAGGAGGCCTGGGAGAAAAATGCGATTCGAGTCCTGGAGGTCCTGGATGCCGGCAGCGACGCGGCCTTCGTCACCCTGGGGGACCCCCTGACCTACTCCACCTTCGGTTATCTGCTGAAGACCTTAAAAAGGCTCCAGCCCGGGGTGCGGGTGGTGACCATTCCCGGCATCACTTCGTATAGCGCGGCCGCGGCCCTGACCCATACCCCGCTCACCGAAGGGGAGGAATCCTTTTCCCTGGTGTCCGGGGCTTTGGGTGCGGCCCGGCTCCGGGAAGTGGCGGATAAGAGCGACAACATCGTCATGCTCAAGACCTACCGCAATTTCGGGGAAATCTACCGCACCCTGGATGAGCTGGACCTGCTGGACCGGGCCGTGTGCATCAGCCGCTGCGGCCTGGACGGAGAGACGGTGGTGGAAAACCTCCGGGACTTGAAAGCCGAGTCCATGCCCTATCTCTCCATGATTATTATCAAAAAGAAAGGCAAGGGGTATTGAAGGCCCGACGAAAGACCGCGGGAGGCTGGGGGCGCTGGGTGGTGCTCCTGATGTTCGGCTTCCTGGCCTTAAGCTACTGGCTGGGCTGGTGGCCCGGCGGGCAACACCTCACGGCCGCAAAGCTCTACCAGCAACTGGCTTCACCCCTGTTGCGGCTGCTGCTTTACATGGGGGTGGGTCTGCTGGTGGGCCAGGCCATCGAGTCGTTGGGCTGGGCCGCCAAACTGGGGGGGTGGACTGCGCCCCTGCTCCGCTGGGGGCACTTAAGGAAAGAATGCGGGGCCAGCTTCACTGCCGCTTTTTTCTCGGGGATTTTGGCCAATACCATGTTATTCACCCTCTGGCAGGAGGGCAAAATCAGCCGCCGGGAGATGACGGTAACTTATTTATTGAACAGCGGGTTGCCGGTTTATCTGCTGCACCTGCCCACCACCTTTTTCATCATCCTGCCGTTGACCCGGCAGGCAGGCTTGATTTATTTATCGCTGACTCTGGGCGCGGCCGCGCTCCGGACCGCGGCCTTCCTGGTTTACGCCCGGCTGCGGCTGCCTGCGGAACCGGTCGGGGAAGCCGCGGTGGCGGTTCATGCCCCGGAGAAAAAGGAAGGCATGCTCCAGGAAATCTGGGGCAAGTTCCAGACCCGGTTTTCCCGGGTGGTGTTATATACCATCCCCATCTACCTGTTGATTTTTCTGCTCAGCGATGCGGGATTTTTTAAGTGGCTCCGGGAGGCCACCGCCGCTTATGTGTCCGTGGGCTTTCTCCCCATGGAGGCGGCCAGCGTGGTGATCTTCAGCGTGGCCACGGAATTTACCTCCGGCATGGCCGCCGCGGGCGCGTTCATGGAGGCCGGGGCCCTGACGGTGCAGCAGACGGTTCTGGCCCTGATCCTGGGAAATATCGTGGCCACGCCGATTAGGGCCGTGCGCCACCAACTGCCGTCCCATATGGGGATTTTTTCGCCGAAATTGGGGACCGAATACCTCATCCTCAGCCAGGGCCTGCGGCTGGTGAGCCTGGTGGCGGTGGCGGCGCCTTACGCGATGTGGGGTTAGGTGAACTTGGCGTCTTTGCGGCTTGGCATGAAATTTATTTCTCGCAAAGACGCAAAGGGCGCAAAGGCGCAAGAGAATATTTTGGAAAATCAGGTTGTAATTAATTATCCGGATCTGGACAAGCCGCCGCGGCCCCGGAAGGAGCTGCGCCAGGGGTTTTCCACGGGCACCGCGGCCGCGGCTGCGGTCCAGGGGGCCTTGGCCGAACTGCTGGGGCTGCCTTGCCAGGACGCGGTGGAGGTGGAGCTGCCCGGCGGCGGCAGCCTGATCATTCCGCTCCATTATCATAAACGAGACGGAGAAAAGGGCCTAGCCGCGGTGATCAAGGACGCGGGGGACGATCCGGATGTCACCAACGGCGCGGAGATCGGCGCCCGGGTGAGGCTGCTGACCCGCGGTAATGACGCCAGGGAAGAAATCCTGTTCCAGGCCGGAGCCGGCGTGGGCCGGGTGACCAAGCCCGGGCTGGCCCTGGCCGTGGGCGAACCCGCGGTCAACCCGGTGCCCCGGAAGATGATCCGCCGCAGTTTGGAGAAGGTGTGGCAAGGGGTGTTTCCCGGCAAACCCATGCGGCTGGAAGTGGAAATTTTCGTGCCCCGGGGGGAGGAAATGGCCCGGCACACCCTGAACCCCCGGCTGGGGATTTTGGGCGGCATTTCCATTTTAGGCACCACCGGGCTGGTGAAACCCTTTTCCCACGCAGCCTACCGGGCTACCATCGCCGCCAGCCTGAAGGTGGCCCTGGCCCTGAAGATACGAAAAATCGTCTTCAGCACCGGGGGCAAGAGCGAGAAGCACCTGCAAGCCCTGCTTCCCGGGCTGCCGGAAGAGGCCTTCGTGCAGATGGGTGATTACGTGCGCTTTGCCCTGAAGACCGCGGCCAATCTGAAGTTTCCGGAGATCACCGTGGGGGCCTTTTTCGGCAAGGCTTTGAAAATTGCCCAGGGCTGGGGGCATACCCATGCCTCCCGGGGGCTGGCCGACCTGAAAAAACTGGGCCGGCTGACGGCAGAAACCACCGGAGACGCCAGGCTTGCTCAAGAAGTCTCCCGGGCCAACACCGCGCGCCAGGCCCTGGAAATCCTGCTGGCGGCTGGCGCGCAGCCGGTGGTGGCCGCGGTGGGGGAGCGGATGCTGGCGGCCTTAGGGGATTACGCCGGGCCGGGGCCGGAGTTGGCCGCGGTGATTTTGGATTTTGCCGGCGCACCTTTGTGGCGGGGTGAGCGTGTGGGACGATCGGAATAAAAAAAGAAATCTCACGCAAAGACGCAAAGACGCAAAGGCGCAAGAGAGATAAATGAGAGAGAATAAATAATGGTGGGGCGGCCGTCCCTGGCCGCCCTCGGGCGGGTACGGAGGCCCGCCCCACCATTGAAAGCTGACTGCCGCCGTCGCCGTTCTTTGGTTTTGGCTGACGGCTGAAAGCTGATTGCTGAGAGCTATAACATGATTCCGGTGCACGTAATCGGCCTGGGCATGTCCCCGGATGACCTGACGCCTAAGGCCCTGGAAATCATCCGGGAGGCCCAGGTGCTCCTCGGCGGGCGGCGTCTCCTGGGTTATTTCCCCGAGCACCCGGCCCGGAAGATCGTCCTGGGGAAGGACCCGGAAGGCGCCCTGGCCCAAATCCAGGACTTGGCCAAGGCCCACCGGGTGGTGGTCCTGGCCTCCGGGGACCCGCTGTTTTACGGCGTCGGCCCCTTGGTGGTAAAGCTCATGGGTCCGGAGAAGGTGGTGGTGCATCCGAATATTACCGCGGTCCAGGCCGCATGCGCCCGCTTGAAGATATCCTGGCAGGACGCGCTGATTATCAGCCTCCACGGCCGCGGCTTTGAGGCGCTGGAAGATGCCCTGGACCGGGCCGAAAAATTGATCGTCTATACCGACCCGGTGCATACCCCCGGGGCCATCGCCCGGCTGCTGCTGGCCCGGGGCCGGGGAACGGCCAGGCTTTGTGTCTTGGAGAATCTGGGCCAAGAAAACGAGTGCATTACGTGGCTTAACCCTGAGGAGGCGCAGCACCGGGAGTTTTCCCCGTTGAATCTGGTGGTGATCCTGGCACCCCGGGTTACGGTCAAACAAGCGTTAGACGTAGGGGCGAACCTTGTGTTCACCCTGGACGTTGGGCGAACACAAGGTTCGCCCCTACGAAACGGATTGAAATCAGAAGGGAAGGCACCGTTTCCGGACGCGGCCTCGCCGCCCGGTACGGCCCGCTTGCACCTGGGCCTCCCGGAAGAGGCTTTGGAACACCAGCGGGGTCTGATCACCAAGGCCGAGGTCCGGGCCGTAGTCCTGGCCAAGCTGGAGCTATCACCCGGCCTGGTGCTCTGGGACGTGGGCGCGGGCTGCGGTTCTGTGGGCCTGGAAGCCGCCCTCCTGATGCCCGGGGGGACGATCATGGCGGTGGAGCAGGATCCGGAACGGGCCGGCCAGATCCGGGCCAACCGGGAAAAGTTCGGGGTGAAAAATTTGGAAGTTGTCTGCGGCCGCGCGCCGGAGTCTCTGGCCAATCTTCCCACCCCCCAGAGAGTGTTCATCGGCGGCGGCGGCAGGAGCCTGGAAGGCATCCTGGGAGAAGCCATGGGGCGCCTGGACCGGGGGGGGAAGATAGTCCTCACCGCCGCCCTCCTGGAGACCCTGGAGACGGCCCGGGCGGTGCTGGCGGCCGCGGGCTGGAAGACGGAGATGGTCCATCTTCAGGTGAGCCGTTCCCAGCCCCTGGGAGAGGGGACCTATATGCAGGCCTTGAACCCGGTGTGGATTGTTACGGCTTATCCGTAACCCTTGGCCGCTCTTTGCGTCTTGGCGAGAAATAATCTCACGCAAAGACGCCAAGGCGCAAAGACGCAAGGTTTTTTTACGAAAAACGCAAAACGAAAAACGAAAAACGGTACCACATGACAGAAAATTATCCCGTCATCTTCCTGGGGGCCGGCCCCGGGGACCCGGAGCTGATCACGGTCAAGGGCCGGCGGGCCTTGGCCGCGGCGGACGTGGTCCTTTATGCCGGTTCCCTGGTGTCGGACGCTATGCTGGGTTGGGCCAAGCCCGGTGCGGAGTTGATTGACACCGCGCCCCTGGACCTGGGGCAGATCGTCGCCAAGATCATTGAGGCCCACAAGGCCGGGAAACGGGTGGTTCGGGTCCACTCCGGGGATACCTCCTTGTTTTCCGCCATGCAGGAGCAACTGGAGATCCTGGAACAGGAAGACATCCCCTGTCAGGTGATCCCCGGAGTCACCGCGGCCGCGGCCGCGGCCGCGGCCCTGGCCCAGGAACTGACCCTGCCGGAAGTGACCCAGACGGTGATTCTGACCCGGGCTCCGGGGCGCACGCCGGTGCCGGAGGCTGAGGCCTTGGGGGAATTGGCCGGGCACCGGGCCACCCTGGTCATTTATCTCAGCACCAAGCTGATTGAAAAGGTGGTGGCGGAACTGACTCCGGCCTACGGCCCGGAGGCCCCGGTGGTGGTGGCCTACCGGGTGAGCTGGCCGGACCAGCGCCTCATCCGGGGAAATTTGGCGGATATCGCCGCCAAAATTAAGGACGCGGGCATCGAACGCCAGGCCCTGATCATGGTGAGTCCGGCTTTGGCCGCAAGGCAGGGGCGGCTCAAGGCCAAGTCCAAGCTTTATGACCGGACTTTTTCCCATGGGTACCGGGCCGGGATGGATACGGAAAAGATCAGGCAGCGGTACCGGCCTGAGATCATCCGCGTTTTGCTCATCGGGGAATCTCCGCCTGCCAACGGCAAGTTTTTCTACTTGCACAGCCCGATGACGGCCTTCACCTCCCAAGCCTTCGCCAAGGCTCATGGAGTGACATTCCAGAGTAATTTTGAGTTTCTTACTTATTTCAAAGCTTGCGGATGCTATCAGGATGATTTGAGTCATATTCCGGCAAACCACTCAGGTCCGGGAGAGTGGAAAAGGCATCGCCAGGAAGATATCGACGCCTTATCTCAACGCCTGAGAGAAGCAAATCCCGCGGTGGTGGTAATTACGCCCAAAAGGATTGAGGCGGTGGTGCGTGAAGCCATAAGGAAATCTCAGTGCAACCCTAAAGTTTATGTGATTCCTTTTCCCGGCCACGGGCATCAATCCGGATATATTGACATGTTGGCGGCAATAATAACCGAGCATATCCCCAGGCGTTAGCTCAGGATATTTAATGATAAAACCGGAACGGCCCCTGAGCGTGCTGGCTTTGACCCCCCAGGCCGCGGCCCTGGCCCGGCGGCTCTGCCGGGAATTGCCCGGAGCCCGGTGCTCACTGCCCCGGGTCCTGGCCGGGGATGATCCCGAGGTCCTGGCCTTCGACCGCCTGGCCCCGGTTTTTGAAAAAGCTTTTGCGCAGCGGGAGGACCTGGTCTGCGTCATGGCCGCGGGCATCGTGGTGCGCAGCATCGCGCCTTATCTCAGGGGAAAGGATCGGGACCCGGCGGTGGTGGTGGTGGATGAGGCGGGGCAATTCGCCGTCAGCCTGCTTTCCGGGCACCTGGGGGGGGCCAACGATCTAGCCTGCAAAGTGGCGCAGATACTTAACGCCACCCCGGTGATCACCACCGCCACCGATGTCCGGGGCTTGCCGGCCCTGGACTCTCTGGCGGCGGCCCGGGGGTTGGCCATTGAAAACCTGGAGGCGGTGCGGGAGGTGAGCATGGCGCTCCTGTCCGGAAAGCCCGTTAGGTTAGTGGACCCGGACGGCTGTCTGTCCGATTTATTGGAGGGGTATCCCGGTTTATTCATTGCCGGAGCCGAAAATGACCTGGACGCGGTTCTGGCCGAAGCAGGCCCGGGGGTTTACGCCGGTTTCCGGGAGCGGGCCTGGCCCCCGGGGTGGCTGATTCTCCGGCCTAAGAACCTGGTGGCCGGCATGGGCTGCCATAGAGGGACCCCGGCTGCGGAAATTTTGGAGTTTTTGCGGAGAATCTTCAGGCAGGAAAGGCTTTCGCTCGCGTCTCTCAAAGCCCTGGCCACCATCGAGGCCAAAAAGGAGGAACCCGGCCTGCGCCAGGCGGCGGCATCGCTGGGAGTGGAATTCATATGGTTTACCAAGGAAGAATTGCAGGAGATAACCGTGCCGCATCCCTCACAGCAGGCGGCGAAGCACGTGGGGGCGCCGAGCGTCAGCGAAGCCGCGGCCCTGAAGGCGGCAGGGGGGAGCTGGTGCTGGCCAAGGTGAAGGGGGCCAACGCCACCCTGGCGGTGGCCCGGGCTGCCTGACGGTGGTGAGCCTGGGGCCGGGATTTCCGGAGTATATCGTTCCCCAGGCCAAAGCCGCCCTGGACGCGGCCCGGGTGGTGGCGGGCTACCGCACGTATATCGAGTTGATCGAGCCTCTGTTGACCCACCAGGAGGTGGTGGCCACGGGCATGAAGGCGGAGGTGAAACGCTGCCGGGCGGCCATTGACCGGGCTTTGGAAGGGGAGCAGGTGACCCTGGTCTCCAGCGGGGACGCGGGCATCTACGGCATGGCCGGGCTGGTCCTGGAGATCTGCGCCGCCCGGGAGCTGAAGGTGGGGCCGCCGGAGGCCGCGGGGGAGGTGGATTTCCACCTGGAGGTGGTCCCCGGGGTGCCGGCCCTGGCTGCGGCCGCGGCCCTGCTGGGCGCGCCGTTGATGCATGATTTTGCGGTCATTTCCCTGAGCGACCTCCTCACCCCCTGGGATCTCATTCAGAAGCGGGTGGAACTGGCCGCGGCCGGGGATCTGGTCATCGTGCTTTACAACCCCAAGAGCAAGAAGCGGGACTGGCAACTTAGCGCGGTCCGGGACATATTGCTCAAGGCGAAAGACCCGGCCACCCCGGTGGGCATTGTCTCCCGGGCCATGCGTGAGGGCCAGGACGCGAATGTGACCACCCTGGGGGAGATGCTGCAGCATCCGGTGGATATGCAGACCATTGTGATTGTGGGAAATTCCCAGACTTTTACCTATGGGCGGTACATGATTACGCCCCGGGGTTATCTGGGCAAATATCAGGTGACTGAGGAGAGTAGC
>DYJG01000061.1 GCA_020723225.1 Desulfobacca acetoxidans
ATGCGGTAGGCCACCACAAAGGCGTCGAACGCGAAGCCGGCCCCGAAGAGCGCGGCAAAGACCTGCTCCCGCACCAGGCCCAGGATCCGGGAAGCAAAGACCGCGATACTCACCGCGCCCGCGGCCCGGGCGATTTTTCCAGTTTGGGTGGGGGTGGATTGGCTCAAAAGCGGTTTTCGGTTTTCGGTTTTCGGTTTTTATGCATAGCGACATAAATAATTGCGCATTATTCATCTCTGCGCTCTCTGCGTCTCTGCGAGATAAAAAGGTTTCTCGCAGAGGCGCAGAGGCCGCAGAGAATGCTAAGCGCGCTTAATTAAGTCGTTCAGTATAGTTTCCGGTTTGCTGTTTTAACCATAATAGATCGGACCCGCTTAATCCAGGAACCTTTAAAGAGAATCATACATTTTTTAGGAAGAGGATTAAATGAAGGGAGGATTTAAGGCAAGGAGAATTTTCAATGCGCGTTGGCGGCCAATTTCTGGTCGGCGGCGGACTGGGCTTTCTTTTTCTTGTTTTTTGGGGTTTTGGCCTGCGGTTTGGCTGCGGCCTTTTCTTTTTTGGCGATGGGAGCTACGGTCTTCAGGGTTTTTCCAGGGCTGCCTGGCTTCTTCAATCTGGACTTGCTTCCGGGCCGGGGAAAGGACGCGTTTTTGCCTTCCTGAAACTGAGACGCCGGGGTCTCTGGATGCAGGGAGGCATAAACGGGTTGTCCGGCATCGGTCTGGGGTTTGATGGGCAGGATTTCCTGGCTGGGCATAACCTGGCCGGAGCTATAGGAATCGCGCTCCCAACTGGCGGAGATAATGCCCGCAGTACTCAGATTTCCATATTGAGAAGGGAGCCCGATGATGGCAATAAGGATGATAATCCCCACGCCCACCCCGGTGGACCCCACCAGGGTAAGCTGCTTTCTCCGGCGCAGCATTTGGTAAGGTTGGAAGCGCCGGCGATTACGCTTGGTCCAGGCCCTGATAAGGGCGTATGTTCCGTAAGCGCAGAGGATAAAAGCTAAAGTGGGAAGCACCAACTCTCCAATTGGCAGGGTTGCTCCAGGATAGCAGCATGATTTCCGGAAGTCAACCGTCCCCCCAAAATAGGAGGGGGACCTCTCCTTAGCTTAAATATCGGTATTTAACTGGAAAACTAAAAAATCGAGAATTCGCGTCATATTATTGACACAAAATATTTTTTGGCGTATAAATTGACGGGGGTGCTAGATATGGAACAGGGCAACGCCAATATTCTGGTCATCGATGACGTGCTGTCGGTGCGACAAAGCCTTCAGGAAATTCTCGGCGCCGAAGGCTATGAAGTGGAGACTGCGGCCGACGGGGAGAGCGGCCTGCAACGGGTCAAGGATCAGCCCTTCGACCTGGTTTTGACCGACCTGGCCTTACCCGGACTGGGGGGCATGGATATCCTCAAATACCTGGTGCGCCATCAGCCCGAATGTTCCTGCATCATCATTACCGGCTACGGCACCATCCAGAATTCCGTGGCCGCCATGCGCCTGGGGGCCTTCGATTACCTCTGCAAGCCGGTGGACCCCCAGGAACTGCGGTTGGTGGTCTCCCGGGCCCTGGAGCACCGCCGCCTGAAACGGGAAAACCTGCAACTCAAGAAGCAGCTCCATAAACGCTACGGCTTCGCCAACATCGTGGGCAACAGCGACGCCATCACCCAGGTCTTCGAACTCATCAAAAAGGTGGCGGATACCGACAGCACCGTCCTGGTCCTGGGAGAGTCGGGCACCGGCAAGGAATTGATCAACCGGGCCATCCACTACAACAGCCTGCGGCGGGAAGGGCCGCTAATCCCGGTGAACTGCGCGGCCATCCCGGAAGAGCTGCTGGAGAGCGAACTCTTCGGCCACGAGCGGGGGGCCTTTACGCACGCGGTGCGCACCCGCATCGGCCGCTTCGAACAGGCGTCCGGGGGCACCATCTTTCTGGATGAGATTGCGGACATGAGCCCCAGCCTCCAGGTAAAGATCCTCCGGGTCCTCCAGGACCGCTCCTTTGAACGAATCGGCGGGGTTAAGACCATTAAGGTGGATATCCGGGTGATCGCGGCCACCAACCAGGATCTGGAAGAGATGGTGCGCCGGGGCCGCTTCCGGGAAGACCTCTATTACCGCCTCAACGTCATCCCCATCCGGGTCCCCCCCTTAAGGGAGCGGGTGGCGGATATTCCTTTGCTGGTGCAGCATTTCCTGCATGAATTCAGCAGGAAAAAGAAGAAGCCCAACAAGCGCCTCAACCCCGAGGCCATGGACCTCCTCTTGAGTTACTCCTGGCCCGGCAATATCCGGGAACTGGAAAACCTCATGGAGAGGATGGTAATCTTAAGCGAAGGGGATGAAATCCAGGTGACCGAGTTGCCGGAACGGTTCCGCAGCAAACCTGCCGCGGCCGCGGCCAAGCCCCAGGAAATCCCGGACCATGGCATTCATCTCACCGCGGCGGTGCAGGAGTTTGAGCGGGACCTGATTTTAAAGGCCCTGGACAAAAGCAATTGGGTGAAAAGCCGGGCGGCCCAACTGCTCAATCTGAACCGCACCACCCTCCTGGAAAAAATGAAGAAACAAAATATTATGTCAGGAATGAATACTGCCGCTTCTGCTAGAAATTTTCTCTAGCGTCAAAATCGTGACAAATTTCTGGCCATTTTGACGGCTGCGAGGGGCGCAGCCGTCGTTTTTTTTGGCATCCGCACAGAGTCCCATTCCGAAATCCTCCAGCTATATCCGGGTTTACAGCTTCTGGTATGAGTCTTGCTTTTTGTGGCCCAAAAGCGAGGGAGAAATGTCCGCGAAGCGCGTGAGATTGGGATTCCTGGGAATGGCGGGAGCCGGGTTGCTGCTGGCGGTGTTTGTCCTGGCCATAGGGCAGCTGCCGGCCGCGGCCCAGGCGGAGCCGCCGGAAGCACCCCCTGCTCCGGGCAGAGTGAGATCCCCTTATCTGATTCTCGACGGAGAATTTTTTGAGGCCATGCAGCGGATGAGCAAAGCCGGGGAGCGGACTTACGGAGACCGCCAGGAGCCCCTCCTGGAGCAAATCGCGGTGGCCACCCAATACGTGGTGAAGACCAACCTCACCCTCATTAAGCAAAATGATCGCATCATCCAACTGCTGGAAGAATTGAACCGGAAACGTCCCGTCCAGGAGAAGCACGGTCATGACTAGATTCCGGGGTTTCTGGGTCTGGGTTTTTCTCGGCTGCTGGCTGGCCTGCGGATCTACGGCTGCGGCCTGGGCTAAAGAAAAGGCGGACCGGAAGCCGGCGGCCCAGGCGGCGGCCCAGCCTGAGGAGGAGCCGGAACTCATCCTCGCCAAAAAACCCGTGAAAAAGGCCAAGAAAAGCAAGAAGACCGATCCAGAAAAGCCTGCCGCTCCCGTCGCCGCGGCCCCGCGGCCCCCGGCGACTGACGACCCGCAAACCTTGCTCACCCGAGCCCGGGAACTGGAGAGCCGCGGGGATGTTGCAGGATGCCTGGAGACCCTGGCCAAATTCATCAACGTTTATTTCCGGCACCCGGAGCGGGCCGCGGTTTTGCAGAGAATGGCGTTTCTGGCCCAAGACCGGGGCCAGGGGGACAAGGCCCTGCAGATCCATGCTTTAACGGCCTTCCTCTATCCCGGCAGCCGGGCCGCGGCAGAGTGCCGGTGGCAGATAGACAACCTGGAATTTTCCCAGAACCTCCGGGAAAGAGACCCTTTGGCCGTTTTCAAGGATTATCTGGAAAGCGCAAAATCCCAGGCCCAGGGAGTGGCCCCGGCAAAGCTCAGGGAGCCGCTGCGGCAGGGCTGGCAGGCAGTGGAGCAGGTGCTGCGGCGGACGTCTCCGTGTCCCCTGCCCGTGGTGGAAGAGGCCCTGGCCCTCTGGGAACTGCACCCGGAAGGGACCCAGCCTCCGGAGGCGGCCCTGATTTTGGGGGAACTGCTCCTGGAAAACGGGCTCTGCGGCGAGGCCCGGAACTACTTGCAGAAGGCCGGGGAGCAAGGCAACCCGGCAGTGCGCACCCGGGCCCTGGCGGGTCTGTTGGAAGCGGCCTGGGAATCCAGGGACCTGGGAGAATTTGCCGGGGCCTGGGCCTCCTGGCGCCGGAACCAGGGCGAAGTTACTCCGGACCTGAAAGCTCGCCTGAATAAATTGCCTTTGCCGGAGGCGCTTTTCTCCAAGGCCCTCGAGACCGGCCAGGAGCACAAAAAAGTGGAGGATGACGCTCTGGCCGCGTTGCTGGACTGGTGGAGCGGACGGGCGCCGGATGCCTCCCGGCAGGCGGAGATGCTTCGCTTTTTGCCGCACTTCCTTAACCGTCCCCTGCCCCCGGGGGTGAAGAAACGGCTGCTGCTGCAGATGGCGCAACTCCAGTGGTCCCAGGGGCATTATTCCCAGGCGGCCCAGGTATATGAGCAATTGTTGCGGGCGGAAACCCAGGGCGAGAACTCGGCGTTCTATCATGACCGCCTGGCTCTGAGCCAGTTGCAGGGGCAGCGGCCGGAAGCGGCCCAGCAGATTTTCCGGGACCTGGGCCACGAGGGCGATAATTTTTGGCAACTGGTGTCCCGCACCCGGCTGGCGGACATGGAATTGGGCCGGCTGCAGGCGGAGCCGCCCCAGTGAGAAACGTTTTGCGTTTTCCGTTTTTCGTTTTTCGTTTTGTATAGAAAGAAACTTAATAAGTAGGTTTAAGACTTAGGTTTACCGCATTAGAAGGGCAAATTGGCATAACCCAGAGGACCTGCGCATGGAAAAGAAGGCCATTCTCGTGATCGACGCTGATCCCCATTGGGAGGATTTCCGGCTGCGATTAAAAAAGTCCCTGGAGGTGGAATTAATCCAGGTCGCCAGTGAAATCCGGGGCCGGGAATTGCTGCTGCAGCAACACCACTTCTTCCTGATGGTAGCCTTGAGCGAGTCTCTGTCGGACCCCGGTCTCACCGGACTCATTGCCGAAATCAAGCAGGAAGCCCCTTTTCTCCCGGTGTTCGTCGTCTCCCGGAGGCCCACCGTGGAAGGAGCGGTGGCGGCCATGCGCCGGGGCGCGCAGGATTATCTGTCCTCTCCCTTGAACTGGGAACGGCTCAAGGAAATCATCAATCCGTTCTTGAATAACGGCAATGCCTCCGGGGGGCTTGCCGGCGGCAAAGGCCGGGAGGAATCGGGAGGACCCCGCCCCGTGATTACCCGGGACCCGGTCATGCTGCAACTGCTGCGGATGGCCGAGGCCGTGGCCCCCACCAAGGCGACCGCGCTGATCCAGGGGGAATCGGGCACCGGTAAGGAAATCCTGGCCCGCTTTATTCACGCCAAAAGCGACCGGTCCCAGGGACCCTTCGTTGCCCTCAACTGCGCCTCCCTGCCGGAGGGCCTGCTGGAGAGCGAACTCTTCGGCCACGAAAAGGGGGCCTTCACCGGGGCCATCATGCGGAAGTTGGGGAAATTCGAGCTGGCCCAAAACGGCACTATTCTGCTTGATGAAATCAGCGAGATGCACCCGCATCTTCAGGCCAAGCTGCTCCGGGTGCTCCAGGAAAACGAAATCGACCGGGTGGGGGGGCGGCACCCCGTGCCCATCAATGTCCGGGTCATCGCCACCACCAACCGCAACCTCCAGGAAGCCATCCAGCAGAATCGCTTCCGGGAAGACCTGTTCTACCGCCTCAATGTGATTTCCTTTAACCTCCCGGCCTTGCGGGCCCGCCGGGGGGATATTCCCCTGCTGGCGGAGTATTTTCTGCACCGCTACGCCAAACTCTTCGGCAAAGGCGCGGTCAAGTTCACCAGCCAGGCCCTGGCTGCCTTGGAAAACGCGGATTGGCCCGGAAACGTCCGGGAGCTGGAAAACGCGGTGGCCCGGGGAGTGCTGCTGGCCCAGGGGAGCCAGGTGCAGCCCCGGGATATCCTGGCCGACCCCCAGGCGGAAGTGCCCGCGGCCGCCGCGGCTGCCGCCGGAGCCCGGGTGAAACTGGATAAACCCGTAACTTTAAGGGAAATGGAGCAAAACCTGATCTTTCAGGCCCTGGACGAGACCGCGGGCAACCGCACCCATGCCGCCAAGCTCCTGGGCATCAGCGTCCGGACCTTGCGTAATAAATTGCACGAGTATCGCTCCATTCCATTTCCAGGGGCTAATCAGAGTTCCCAGGTAGCGTAGGGTGCGTTCCACGCACCATCAATCCGGAGGGAAGATAAGATGTCTTGGGACAGTTTTACCGACGGGGCCATGCGCCTGTTGGAAAAATCCCTGAGTTGGCGGGTGCGGCACCAGGAGATCATTGCCGGCAATATCGCCAACCTGGACACGCCGAATTATCACCGGAAGGAGATGGACTTCCAGAATATCCTGGAAAGCTATTCTAAGGGGAACCACCTGGAAATGGGCCTCGCCCAGACTAACCCGGGCCATATCAAAGGCCCGCAACTGAGTAACGCCCTGGTGCAGGACACCTCCGAAGAAGTGGACCTGGACCAGGAGATGGTGCGCATGGCGGATAACCAGATTTCTTACAACGCCTCGGTGCAGATGCTCATTAAAAAGCTGGATTATCTGCGGACCGTAATTGAAGGAGACCGGAAATGAGCATATTTAAATCCATGGACGTGAGCGCTTCCGGGCTGACCGCACAGCGGCAGCGCCTGGATATCATCGCCGAGAATCTGGCCAACGTCCACACCACCCGCACCACCCAGGGAGGGCCGTACCAGCGGAAATCCGTGGTTTTCAAATCCCGGCCCGCCGAAGATTTCGCCTCTATCCTGAACACTCCGGAAAAGGTGGAGGTGTCCCACGTCGTGCAGAACTCCGAGGGCCTGAGGCCGGAGCATGATCCCGGACACCCGGACGCGGACGACAAGGGCATGGTCCTTTATCCCAACGTCAACCCGGTGTCGGAAATGGTCCATCTCATGCTGGCATCCCGGGCCTACGAAGCCAACGTGGCGGTCTTGAGGGCCGGCAAGTCCATGGCCAACAAGGCCCTGGATATCGGCCGGTAAAAGACGGTTTTCGGTTTTCAGTTTTCGGTTTTCGGTAAGAAGAAAGGGTTAGGGTAATCAGAGATGAAAATTGCGGCGACCGATCCTAACTGGGTCAATCTCCAGGAAGGCCAGGGGGCAAAAGGCCCGGGGAATGGCAAAGAATTCGGCAACCTGCTGAGCGAAATGGTGAACGAAGTCAATAAAATGCACCAGGAGAGCAATAAAAAGATCGAGGGTTCCCTGTTGGGCCAGGAGGACCTGCATGAAACCATGCTCTCCCTGGAAAAGAGCAGCCTGGGCCTCAAAGTCCTGCTCCAGGTGCGCAATAAGATGATCCAGGCGTATGAAGAGTTGAGCCGCATGCCTCTATAAGTATTAGTATCCCTACGGACTTTCAGGGCCTGGGGGCAAAGCTTCACCGAGCAGTTAGCAACTTAGTTTATTGCGGGGGAATGGATGGACTCATTGAGACAATTCCTTCTGAATCTGACCCAGCGGTATCAGGCCCTGCCGGCGGTGCAACGGCTGGTGGTGACCGCGGCCCTGGGCGCCGGAATCCTGGCCCTGGTCTTTTGGGGATATTTGGGCGGCAGTTCCGACTACGGGGTCCTGTTTTCCAACCTGGCTTCGGACGACGCTGCGGCTATTACCAGTAAGCTCAAGAGCAAGAAGGTTCCCTATCAGTTGGACGCGGGCGGCGGCACCATCCTGGTGCCCAAGTCCGACGTCTATGAGATGCGGCTTTACCTGGCCGGGGAAGGCGTTCCCAAAGGCGGGGGAGTGGGGTTCGAGCTGTTCGACCGCCAGGGGCTGGGCACCACGGACTTTGTCCAGCGCCTCAATTACCAGCGGGCCTTGCAGGGGGAGTTGGCCCGTACCATTTCCGGCATGCCGGAGGTGGCGGAAGCCCGGGTGCACATCGTCACTCCCAAGGAATCCCTCTTTGTGGATGATCAGAAAAGGGCCTCCGCGGCCGTGGCCGTGAAGCTGCGGCAGGGCCGCGCCTTAAGCCCGGCCCAGATCGACGGCATCGTCAACCTGGTGTCCTCGGCAGTGCCGGAACTCCATGCCAGCCAGGTGACGGTGGTGGACTTGAACGGCCGCATCCTCAGCAAGCCCCAGGACACCCTGACCCCCGGCGGTTTATCCACCACGCAGATGACCTTCCAGCGCCAGGTGGAAGAGAGTTTGGAGCGGAAGGTGCAATCCCTCTTCGATCAGGTCCTGGGCCCGAGAAAGTCCATCGTCCGGGTCTCTGCGGACCTGGATTTTCAAAAGATCGACACCAAGGAAGAAATTTTTTCTCCCAACAAGGATCACGTCCGGAGCGAACAAAAGACCACGGAGCGCAGCAGCAAAGGGGGAGCCGAGGCCGGCGGCAGCCCGGATGCCCGCTTTGAAATGGGCAAAGGCACCATCACCCCGCCGCCTCCGGGGAAGGGGCCGCCGCCCCTGACCGCGCCCACCACCCCGCCTCCTGCCGCCAGTTCCGGCACGGAGCGCCAGAGCGAGATCCGCAATTATGAAATCAACCGGATCATGCGCCAGATAGTTGATCAGCCGGGCAAGGTCAAGCGGCTGTCGGTGGCGGTGGTGGTGGACGGGGTTTATAAAGGCAAGGCCAACACCTTCAATCCCCGGCCCGCGGAAGAGATGCGGCAATTCACCAACCTGGCCAAAAAGGCCATGGGCTTCGCGGTGGAGCGGGGCGATCAGTTCGAGATTTCCTGCGCGCCGCTGGCTCTCCAGACCCCGGAGGGAGTGATGGCCGCGGGTTCCCCGGGAAGTTGGAAAGAAACGGTGATGGACTCGCTGAAAATCGGTGTTTTGGTCCTCATCGCCCTGGCCGCGCTGATGTTCCTGCTTAGGAGAAAACCGATGGCCGCTAAACGTCCTCTGCAATTGGAAGGGCCGGCCGCGGCTCAGGGCGCGGCGGCCGCTTATGAGCGGCAGATGGCGGCTTTGCCCGCGGGAGAAGAGCTGGCTTTGCCGCCGGGCCATCCTTTGACCTTGCCGCCGCCGCCGACGCTGCCGGACGAAGTGGACGGCAAGGCGAGGATCGTCCAATTGATCAATACCTATCCGGACCGGGCGGTGGAGGTTCTGCGCCTGTGGCTGCATGAAAAATAGAAGCTTTCAGCGATTTCCAAGGTTTTTAGAGCAAGGAAGAGGGGAATAAATGGCCATCAAACCGGAAAGATTAGGCGGCGCGGAAAAGGCGGCATTGCTGCTTCTCAGTCTCGGGGAAGGAAACGCCGGGGAAATCCTGAAACGCCTGGACGATAAGGAAGTCCAGGTTTTGGGCCAGAGGATTTCCCGCCTGGAAGTGGTGTCCACCAAACAACTGGCCAGCATCCTAGATGAATTCCATAAAATGATGGAGGCCCCGGAGGCCCTGGTGGTGCGGGGGGACCAGTTCTTCAAAAACACCATCTCCCGCACCATGGACATGAAGCGCCAGCAGGACTTGATCGACAGCCTGGACCTGGACACCAGCCCCGAGTTCTTCCAAAAGATCAAGAAACTGGATTCCCGCACC
>DYJG01000734.1 GCA_020723225.1 Desulfobacca acetoxidans
GGATGGGACGCTGAGGAAGTCCTAGGACGGTTTCCGGCTCCGGTCCCCCCGGAGAAGGAGAGTGAATTTCAGCAATTGCGGGAACGGGTCCTGGCCGGGGAGATCGTCACCGGCCTGGAAACCCGGAGGCGCAGGAAAGACGGCCCCCTGATCGATGTCAGCTTATCCGTGGCGCCGGTGAAAGACGCTAAAGGGGAAGTGCAGGGCTCCCTGGCCATCTTGACGGACATCACCGCCCGGAAAAAGGCGGAAGAGGCCTTGCACCAAAAGGAGGAGCAGTTTCAGCAGGCCCAAAAAATGGAAGCCGTGGGCCGCCTGGCAGGGGGCGTGGCCCATGATTTCAACAACCTGCTCACCGCGATCATGGGTTACGGCGAACTGTTGCTCATGAGAATTACGGATCAGAGCCAGACGCGCCTGGTTGAACAGATCATGCACGTCTGTGAAAGAGCCGCCACCCTGATCCGTCAGCTTCTGGCCCTGAGCCGCCGGCAGCCCCTCAGGCCGGTGCCCCTGGATCTGAACAAGGTGGTGGAGGGCATGGAGCAGCT
The DNA here is from genome assembly GCA_020723225.1 of Desulfobacca acetoxidans. Classification (GTDB taxonomy): domain Bacteria; phylum Desulfobacterota; class Desulfobaccia; order Desulfobaccales; family 0-14-0-80-60-11; genus SURF-52. The sequence goes on from DYJG01000734.1 coordinate 552, forward strand.
GCTCCAGCGGGTGATCGGCGAAGATATCCAGTTGCACATCGACCTGGAACCGGGGCGGCCGTGGGTTAAGGCAGACCCGGGGCAGTTGGAGCAGGTGATCGTCAATCTGGCGGTAAACGCCCGGGACGCCATGCCCCAGGGCGGCAACCTGCATATCAAGACTTGCCATGAAACCGTAGACGTAGCCGGGGCTGATACTATTCCTGAAGCCCGGCCGGGCGCTTTTGTAGTCCTCCAGGTTGCGGACACCGGCATGGGCATCGAGAAGGAAGTCAGGGAGCGGATCTTCGAGCCGTTTTATACCACCAAAGGTCCGGGGGAGGGCACCGGCCTGGGGCTAGCCACGGTCTACGGCATCGTCACCCAGCATGAGGGCTGGATCAACGTCTCCAGCGAGCCCGGACGCGGCGCCAGCTTTAAGATTTATTTCCCCGTGGCGGAAATCGAACCGGAAGAAAAATCCCTGGATGCCTTTTCCCTGCAGGAGCTGAAAGGCGCCGGCGAGCGCATTCTGGTGGTGGAGGATGAGGACGAACTGCGGGACCTCGCCCTGCGAATGCTGCGGGGGAAGGGATATCGAGTGGCAGGCGCAGCCACGGTGGCCGAGGCATTGGCGGTCTTTGCCAAGGAACGGGGGAATTTCCATCTGGTCTTTAGCGACGTGGTTCTCTCCGATCAGAGCGGGTTGCATTTGGTGGAGGAACTCCTGGCCGGAAAGCCGGACCTCAAGGTGCTCCTTACCAGCG
>DYJG01000735.1 GCA_020723225.1 Desulfobacca acetoxidans
TAAGGAATTACCTTAATAAAAGCAAGGGGCGTGACAAAATCACGCCCCCATTGAAAACGAAAAACGGAAAACGGAAAACGAAAAACGGTCTTTTAATGATCCGCCCTTCTCAGGAAAGGCGGGGTGTCCAGTTCGTTTTCCTCGTATTGCAGATCCGGGTGGACGATGTATTTCTTGGCGGCCACCACTCCCAGGTTGGGGGAAGGCCGTTTATCGGAATTGCCGCCTTCCGCGGCCAGGCCCGGCATGTCCCCGGGTTTCCGGAGGATGGTGGGAATCTCCAGGTCTTCCATTTCGGCTTGGGTGGAAACCGACGGGGACCAGATGACCCTTTCGGCCTCCTCGCGTTTGCCCAAGCCGGTGGCGATGACCGTGACCCGGATATCTTCGGCCAGGCTCTCGTCGTAAACCAGGCCCCATTTGATGATGGCGTCTTCGTCGGCCTCTTCCTGGATGATGCCGCAGATTTCCTTGAGTTCATCCATGGAGATGTCCGGGGAGGAGGTGATGTTGATGAGAATCCCCCGGGCGCCCCGGATGGAGATGTCCTCCAGCAGCGGGCTGGAGATGGCCTTCTTGGCGGCTTCGCAGGCCCGGTCGGCGCCGCCGGAAATGCCGGTGCCCATCAAGGCCATGCCCCGCTCCCGCATGATGGTGCGCACGTCCGCAAAGTCCAGGTTGACGAAGCCGGGCACCATGATCAGGTCGGAGATGCCCCGCACGGCAAAGCCCAGGACTTCGTTGGCCATGGCGAAGACGTCTTTGATGCGGGAGTTTTTGGAACTCAGTTTAAAGAGCTGGTCGTTGGGGATGGTGATGATGGTGTCCACTACCTTGCGCAGCTCTTCGATGCCGGAGTCGGCCAGGCGCCTTTTCATCTTGCCTTCGAACTCGAAGGGCTTGCTCACCACCGCCACGGTAAGCGCCCCCATCTCCCGGCTGATTTCGGCGATGACCGGCGAGCCGCCGGTGCCGGTGCCGCCGCCCATGCCCGCGGCAATGAAGACCATGTCCGCGCCCTGGAGAACCTGCTTGATCCTTTCCCCTTCCTCCAGGGTGGCGTTGCGGCCCACTTCCGGGTCGCCTCCCGCTCCCAGCCCCCGGGTCGTGCCGGAGCCGAGTTGAATCTTAACCGAGGCCAGGCTCCGCTCCAGCGCCTGGGCATCGGTGTTGGCGGCCATGAAATCCACCCCCGCCATCTGGGAGGCGATCATGTCGTTGATGGCGTTACCGCCGGCCCCGCCAACTCCTATCACCTTAATTTTTGCCGATAATTCCTTGGTGACCAATTGTA
>DYJG01000736.1 GCA_020723225.1 Desulfobacca acetoxidans
ATCCTGGCGGCCCGAGACGGTGTCCCTCTTCTCCGGCGGCCTCGACTCCCTGGCCGGGGCCATCGATCAACTGGAAGGCGGAAAGCGCCTGCTGTTGGTGAGCCATCACGACTATGGCCAGTTGGCGGCAGTGCAGCAAAACCTGGCCGCAGCCCTGATTAATCATTACGGCCCGGAGCAGGCGCAGCACCTGAATTTAAGGGTGCAATTCCCGGAGGCCCCGGAGTTGACCTTGAGGAGCCGCTCGCTGCTTTACCTGGCCCTGGGGTTAAACGCGGCCGCGGCCTTCGGGCCGGAGACCCCGCTGTTGATTCCCGAAAACGGCTGGGTCAGCCTCAATCCGCCCCTGACCCTCAACCGCCTGGGGACCTATACCACCCGCACCACCCATCCCTATTTTCTGGAACAGATTACCCGCCTGTGGCAGGACGCGGGCATCGAAAATCCCCTGATCAACCCCTATCAACGCCTCACCAAGGGCCAATTGCTGGAGAGTTGCCGCCACCCCGACTTATTGCGGGAGTTGGCCCCGCAAAGCAGTTCCTGCGCCCGGCCCGTGGCCTCCCGCTGGCGGGGCAGGGGCGGCGGCGAGTGCGGCTACTGCTATCCCTGCCTGCTGCGCCGGGCTGCCCTCCACCGCCTGGGCCGGGACCGGGGGGAGGATTACCTCCTGGACGCCCTGGCCGGAAAGGAAACCCTGGTCCATCGGGCCCGGGGCCGGGATTTGCGGGCCCTGCTCCTGGCGCTCCAAACCTGGGAGGAAGCTCCCCGGGAAGTTGAGGCCCGTCTCCATTGGGGAGAGCCGGGACCGGAGGCGTCCCGGAACTATGCGGCAACCCGGCGGTTGCTGGCCTCCGGCTTTCAGGAAATCGGCCGCCTCTTTCAGGATAAAGCACCGCATCTGCTTGAGGCCTTCCTGGGCCGGCAGTAACGGGCTTTCACCGCCCCTCCCCCCTCCGCCTCATCTTCCCTGGCTCCCCGGTACTTTGTCTTGATCTCGAATTGCCAGTGCTTTTCATATCAATTCCCCATAAACGTGGGTTTCTCGTAGGGGCGAACCTTGTGTTCGCCCCGAGTGCATCTGGGCGAACACAAGGTTCGCCCCTACGGAAAAACTTCTTTTGACTGACGTATCGGTATCGATGGGTTTCTCACTTGCTCCTCATAGATTGATGCTTATTTTTTAAAAGGAATTTTGCAGTGGTCGACAGACAGAACCGTACCCCATCTTTTCAGGAGGTGAAGCTGTGAGGGACAAATGGAAAAAAATCGGCTTACCCGCGCTGCTGG
>DYJG01000737.1 GCA_020723225.1 Desulfobacca acetoxidans
GACGTGATCAAGAAGGTCACCGGCAAACCCTTCCCCCAGGACCCCTGGGCCCAGCTCTTCTTCTCCATCGAGGGCGTCTTCAAGTCCTGGACGGGAAAGAGGGCCGTGGATTACCGCCGCCAATTCAACATCACCAAGGACATGGCCTATGGCACCGCGGTGAATATCTGCACCATGGTCTTCGGCAACATGGGCAACGACTGCGCCACCGGCGTGGGCTTCACCCGGGACCCGGGCACCGGCGAAAACAAGCTCTACGGCGATTATCTCATCAACGCCCAGGGGGAAGACGTGGTCGCGGGCATCCGCACCCCCCGTCCCTTGAAAGAACTGCGCACGGACATGCCCGGGGTCTTTAAAGAATTGGAAAAGATGCACAACATCCTGGAAAAGCACTACCGGGAAGTCCAGGACTTCGAGTTCACCATCGAGCAGGGCAAGCTCTTCATGCTCCAGACCCGGAACGGCAAAATGAACGCCTGGGCCCTGGTCAAGACTTCGGTGGACATGGTCAAGGAAGGCCTGATCAACGAAGAGGAGGCCCTCCTCAGGATTGAGCCGGACATGCTGGAGCAATTCCTGCACCGGCGCATCGACCCGGATTTCAAGCAGGAGCCCCTGGCGGTGGGCATCTCCGCCTCTCCCGGCGCGGCCATCGGCAAGGTTGTCTTCGATGCGGACCGGGCCGAGCGCCTGGGCAACGAAGGGGAAAAGATCATCCTCACCCGGGTGGAGACCAAACCGGAAGATATTCACGGTTTCTTCGCGGCCCAGGGCATCCTCACCAGCCGGGGGGGCAAGACCTCCCACGCCGCGGTGGTGGCCCGGGGCATGGGTAAACCCTGCGTCTCCGGCGCCGAGGGCCTGGATATCAATTATGACCTGAAAGAGGCCCGGGTTGGGGGGGTGGTCATCAAGGAAGGGGACATCGTCACCATCGACGGCACCAACGGCAGGGTCTTTGTCGGGGCAGTGCCTATGTTGGACCCGGAGCTCCCCAAGGACCTGGCCAAATTGATGGAATGGGCCGACAAGATGGCCAAGATCGAGGTCTGGGCCAACGCCGACACCCCGGACATGGCCGCCAAGGCCCGGCATCACGGCGCCAAGGGCATCGGGTTGTGCCGCACCGAGCGCATGTTCAACGAAGGGGACCGCCTGCCCCAGATGCGCAACCTGATCCTGGCGGACACCCCGGAAGAGCGGAAAAAATGGGCCGACAAGCTCATGCCCATGCAGCGCCAGGATTTCGTAGAGATCTTCCGGGCCATGGCCCGCCTCCCGGTC
>DYJG01000062.1:0-209 GCA_020723225.1 Desulfobacca acetoxidans
ACCCCAAAACGACCCTCCGCAATAACTGAAAAATTACCCCCCTTGTTAGTTTTTTGCTACAGTGTCTATTTCCTGGGCGGAGTGTAGGCTCTGCTGGAGAGCAGCCTGAGCGCCGCCACAGGTGGCCATACGGAGATGTGGGGCTTTTTCCCTACCTTTTTCCTGCCTCTCCGGTGGCATTCAAACAAGGCTTCCTGTCTTTCCGACGG
>DYJG01000062.1:219-9404 GCA_020723225.1 Desulfobacca acetoxidans
CATCAGGGCCACCCCGAAGTCAAAGGTCCTGCTATCAGCCGGGGCATAGGTCTTGAGATTTTTGTGAATTTACGGCTTAGCGGGAGGGGCCGGTAATTCAAGACCGGGGCTGGGATAAAGAGAAAAAAGCGGAGGCTGCACGCAGAAAATTCGTGAAAAACTGTATAAGGCCAAGGTCAGGACCTTTGTCTTTGTATGAGGATATTATGGAACCGCTCTATCCTTATGTCTGCCGGGGGGCTTTCTGGAGTCCCTGGCCCAGCAATTACCGGGGCTTCCTTGGAGAATCAGGACATGAAGTCTGGTGACACCGTGCAGGTTGCTTTTCCCCAAACCGAGAAGGCTCTAAAAGTCAGGGTTGCGCCTATCTTCCCGGATAAACGGTTTTAGAGCTGTCCACTCTAAATACTCGTGGCAACGTGGGCGGCATACAAGTCTTTATTTTTCTCTTCCTGGATCCATTTCTTAAGTGGGAGATCGTTTTGCGGGGTTTGAAAAAGCTTGTAAGCCACCCCTGCTTTTACCAAATTCCCGGACGCAAACCTCAACGCTGCTGCGGATAGGATGGCAGGTGCATTCCTGGGTATTGCGCCTGATTAACACTCCGAAGGGGTTACCTGCGCGGCATGGCGGTGATCATGACAGGAGTCCCAAGATCGAGTTTATAGATATCTTTCCGGATACGCGGTCTTGAGGTTACTCATCCCCATCATGGGTACAACTTGACCAGAGTTTTGCTCTGGTATTTTCTCTTCCTGAGCTCTTTTTCTAAAAGAGAAAAAGAGGCCGATCAGGAGAACCCCTGCAAAAACTCCAATAACCACGCCAAAAAAGAAACCGTTCATTGCCTGATTCATCTCCTGGCCTCCTTTCGCATTCCAATTCCTTGGCTATCAACATAATCCTTCAACAAATTTCTTGCAATTAGGCAAAAATACCTATTTTACTATTGGTAAAAAGGCCTATGTTGTTAACCATTGCGTCCGCCGAAAATTCTTTTCCCAGGGAGGAATAAGTGGGGGTTACACGCAGCACTGTCCGGTTAGGTTTTTGCATAAGCATAATCCCTCAGGGGCTGAGACTCTGGGGGGTGATTATGCAGAATCCGAGCTTCATTTTGGATGTTGATGCGTAATTCTCTGACCCTGGCGAGGCTGACTCTTTCCTGGAAATGCTTGTGGCAATAAATGGCCAACAGCAGATAGGTAATGAGTCCGCCGAGAACTTGCACCATGAAGCCATAAGGGCTTCTGGCAATCAGCGGATAAACGTTCAGATGCTGCTTCCACCAGGCAAAGAATTTTTCGATCTCCCAGCGCAACTTATAGATCAGAGCAATGTCTGCGGTCGCCAGGTCATGGCGGCTGGTGGCCACCCAAAATTTTTTGGATTCCACCCAATACCCCACGAGCCGCAGCGGCCGTTGGGTTTGCCTGAGCTTGGGAGTGCCCAAGAGCACCAGGGCGTCATAAAACACCGTACTGCCCTCCGGGATCTCATGGGCTTGCAGGCAGGTCTTGGTGGTACCGGCTCGGATGCGGCAGACAAAGTGCAGGCCTTGCTCCTTCGGGCGGGGCGATAAAGGAACGGGCAAAATCGTTCTGTTCCAGGACCTGCAGCAGATGCCGGGCGGAATCGTACTCCTCCAGGTGGAAGAGGATTAAGGATTTGAGTTGTTGTGCAAAATTCATTTTCAGCTGTCGGTGCCCCCGGGAGGTTAGCAGAGGGAAAATTTTCCACCGGTTGCCATAGTTCCTGAAAAGACGGTTCCTGGATCTTGGGAGCCTGGGGGGTGAAGGAGCGAGGCATTTCGTAATTTCCTTATATTATTAGGATATTACGAAAACCGTACTTGTTCACAAATTAGTTTGTCAAGTAAAAAATCGCCCCCGGGAGAATTTTTTCAAATGATATTTACTGGTTGTCATGCAATTTCCTAACCGGACAGTGCTGGGTTACACGAATCGTTCCACGGAGCAAGTTCTTTTATTGAACATTGGTTACGTTTTTGCTGCCGTCTTCCTGGCGGCTATCATTAATAGGAAGGATTGAGATGTGAGAGACTGGGGATCAATGAGCTGTGAGCAGTAAGCATCAAAACGCAAGGAATCACCTCCTTTAAGGTGGCTTCTATCCTTAAATAATTGCTATAATCAAATATTCAAAGCTTGAGGACTAATTTTTGCATTGGGAATTGAAGGATTATTTGTCGAGGATATTTTTTGAGGTTGGATGAGGTCTTGGGGATGCATATATGAACCTGAGGGAGCGGGTTAAGGAGGCGGTGGCCGAGACGGTCCGTCTGCAACAGGAATTCTGGGAAGAGCAGGGGGATATGGTGGCGGCCGCGGCCCGGATGCTTACCGGGGTCTTTAAGGATGGGGGCCGGGTCTTCATCTTCGGCAACGGCGGCAGCGCCGCGGACGCCCAGCACCTGGCCGCGGAATTCGTCAACCGCTTCCAAATAGAGCGCCCGCCCTTGGCGGCCTTGGCCCTGACCACGGACACCTCGATTATCACCGCGGTGGGCAACGATTACGATTTTAACGAGATCTTCGCCAAGCAAATCCGGGCCTTGGGACGAACGGGAGATCTGGCCTGGGGGATCAGCACCAGCGGCGCCTCGCCTAACGTGGTGCTGGGGCTTAAGGTCGCCCGGGAACTGGGGCTTAAAACCCTGGCCCTCTGCGGCCGGGACGGGGGCGAGATGGCTCCCCTGGCGGATATCCCCCTGATTGTGCGCTCGAAAAATACCCCCCGGATCCAGGAAGTGCAGATCACCATCGGCCACATTCTCTGCGATCTGGTGGATTTCCTGCTGTACCCGGAAAAATTTGCAGCCACGGGGGGTGGCGGTGCCTAGAATGCACCCCGGGTAATTATCTTAATTATTTGTGTTTTGCTTTACGCCTTTGCGTCTTTGCGTGAGGCCATTTTTTTCGTTTAAGGTATTGAGGTAATTAAATGCGAGAAGAATCCCCCACCTGGCTGGTGACCGGCGGCGCGGGCTTTATCGGCTCCAATTTCGTGCTGGGCCAACGGGCGGCAAAGACGGCGCGCATCATCAACCTGGATAAGCTCACTTACGCCGGTAATTTGCGCAGCCTGGAGCCGATTAAAGATGATCCGGACCATGTCTTCGTCCATGGCGACATCGGCGAATCCCCTTTAGTGGCCGAGATTTTTAGACGCCACCGCCCCCAAGCTGTGGTCAACTTCGCCGCGGAAAGCCACGTGGACCGCTCCATTTACGGACCCCAGGTCTTTATCCAAACCAACGTGGTGGGGACCTTAACGCTCCTGGAGGAGTCCCGGCGCTACTTCGAGGGCCTGTCTGCCGACGAGCGGGACAAGTTCCGGTTCCTCCACGTCTCCACCGATGAGGTTTACGGCTCGCTGGAACCCGAGGCCCCGCCGTTTTCGGAAACCTCGCCTTATGCCCCCAACAGTCCGTACGCGGCCTCCAAGGCCGCGAGCGACCACCTGGTCAGGGCCTATCACCGGACCTACGGCCTCCCCACCCTGATCACCAATTGCTCCAACAACTACGGCCCTTTGCAATTTCCGGAGAAACTCATCCCCTTGATGATCTTGAACGGCGCTCAGGGCAAACCCCTGCCCATTTACGGCGATGGGAAAAATATCCGGGACTGGCTGTTTGTCAACGACCACTGCGAGGCCCTGGCCCTGGTGTTAAAACAGGGGCGGGTGGGGGAGACCTATAACATCGGCGGCGCCGCGGAGCTGGCTAATCTGGAGGTGGTGACCGCCATCTGCGGGATCCTGGATGAACTCCGTCCCGACTCGCCTTTTCTACCGCACGCCTCCCTCATTACTTTCGTCAAGGACCGCCCCGGCCATGACCGGCGCTACGGCCTGGATACCGCCAAGATCGCCCGAGAGTTGGGGTGGCGGCCCCGGGAAAGTTTTATGAGCGGCCTGGCGGCCACGGTGCGCTGGTACCTGGCGCACCAGGAGTGGGTGGAGTCCGTGCAGACCGGGGAATACCAGCAATGGATCAAGAAGCACTACGGCCCCGAGGCGCCCAAACATACCGGAACGGAAAGGACCTCATGCATCCGCTGACCCGTGAAGCAAAGGCAGGCTTCAAAGGCATCATCCTGGCGGGGGGCGCCGGCAGCCGGCTGTTCCCCATCACCCTGGAAGTAAGCAAGCAGCTGCTGCCGGTCTACAACAAACCCATGATCTATTACCCGCTCTCGGTATTGATGCTGGCGGGGATCAGGGAGATCCTCATCATCTCCACTCCCCAGGACCTGGGCCGCTTCCGGAACCTCCTGGGGGACGGAGCCCAGTTGGGCCTCAACTTTTCTTACGCGGAGCAGCCCCACCCCGGCGGGCTGGCCCAGGCCTTTCTCATCGGCAAGGACTTCATCGGCGCGAGTAAGGTGTCTTTGATCCTGGGTGATAACATCTTTTTCGGCCACGGACTCCAGGAAATCTTAAACAGGGCGGTGACTCTCAAGAAGGGAGGCCTGGTCTTCGGCTATTGGGTCAGCGACCCGGAACGCTACGGCGTGGTGGAGCTGGATGAGGGCGGCAAGGCCCTGAATATCGAAGAGAAGCCGAAGCACCCCAAGTCCAACTATGCGGTCACCGGGCTCTATTTTTACGATAATCAGGTGGCGGACATCGCCGCTAATCTCCAGCCATCTGCCCGGGGAGAGCTGGAAATCACCGACATCAACCGGGAATACTTAAGGCGGGGGCAGCTCAAGGTGGAGCTGCTGGGCCGGGGCTTCGCCTGGCTGGACACGGGCACCCCGGATTCTCTCCAGGAAGCCGGGGCCTTTGTGCAGACCATGGAGAAACGCCAGGGTCTGAAAGTGGCCTGCATCGAGGAAGTGGCCTTTCGCCAGGGCTATATCGACGCCGACCAGGTGCGCCGCCTGGCAAGAAAATACAAGAACGAATACGGCAAATCCCTGTTGCAGTTGGTGGAAAAAAAGGTCAGATGAAGGTTACTCCCACGAAATTACCGGAAGTACTGCTCCTTGAGCCGAAAATCTTCCCCGATGACCGGGGGCATTTTCTGGAGACGTATCAGGCGGACCGTTACCGGGAATGCGGCGTACCGGCCCGGTTTGTCCAAGACAACCTCTCTTATTCGATTAAAGGGGTCCTCCGGGGTCTGCACTACCAACTGGGGCAGCCCCAGGGAAAACTGGTCTGGGCCGTCCAGGGAAGGATTTTTGATGTAGTGGTGGACATTCGCAAAAGCTCGCCCAGTTTTGGCCACTGGATCAGCCTGGAGTTGGATGGCGACTCCTACCGCCAGCTCTATGTGCCCGAGGGCTTTGCCCACGGTTTCTGCGTCTTAAGCGCCGAGGCGGTGGTGATTTACAAGTGCACCGACTACTATGCCCCGAAGGAAGAAAGGGGCATCATCTGGAACGACCCAGGTCTCGGAATCGACTGGCCGGTGAAAGACCCGCTTCTTTCCCCCAAGGACCTGATTTATCCGACTTTGCATCAGGCGGGGCGAGACCAATTGCCTTACTGAGACGGGATTCTCGAAAATAATTTAAACGACTCCATGAACCATCCCGATATTCTCATTATCGGCGGCGGCATCATCGGCCTGGCCGCTGCTTATCAGGTCACCAAACTCCATCCGCGAAAATCCGTCATCCTCCTGGAGAAAGAGTCGGAATTGGCCGGCCATCAGTCCGGCCGCAATTCCGGAGTCTTGCATGCGGGCATCTATTACCTGCCGGGGTCTCTCAAGGCTATCAACTGCCGGACCGGTAAGGCGGCGATGGAGGAGTTTTGCAGGGCCGAGGGCATCCATTATAAGACCTGCGGCAAAGTGATCGTGGCCGTTAATAAGGGGCAGTTGGCCGCCTTGCAGTCGATCTACGAGCGGGGGCAGGCGAACCGCGTCAGATGTGAACTCATCGGTCCTTCCCGCCTGCGGGAGCTGGAGCCCCATGCCGCGGGGATCAAGGCCATCCATGTGCCGGAGACCGGCATTGTGGATTTCACCCAAGTCTGCGCCCGCCTGGCAGACCTGATCAGGGCTAAGGGACACCGGATCCTAACCGGGGTCAAGGTAACCGGCCTCCAGGAAAAATCCGGTGAGACGATGGTCAAAACCACCCGGGGAGAATTCCGGCCCCGGTACATTATTAATTGCGCCGGGCTCCACTCCGACCGGGTCGCGTCCATGAGCGCCGATTCCGTCCCGGCCAGGATCATCCCTTTCCGCGGAGAGTATTATAAGCTTGCGCCGGAAGCCGAGAAGTTCTGCAACGCCCTGATCTACCCGGTCCCTGATCCCCGGTTTCCTTTCCTGGGGGTGCATTTTACCAGGAAGATCTCGGGAGAGGTCAAGTGCGGCCCCAACGCGGTCCTGGCCTTGGCCCGGGAGGGATACCGCAAGACCGAGGTCAATCTTCAGGATTTGCTGGAGAGCTTAACTTACCCGGGTTTCGCCAAAATTGCCGGGAAATATTGGCGCACCGGGCTCTGGGAAATATGGCGGTCGGTGAGTAAAGACGCCTTTGTCAAAGCTCTCCAGCGCCTCGTTCCGGAGGTTACTGCGGCCCACCTGCTGCCTTATCCTGCGGGGATCAGAGCCCAGGCGGTGACCAGGGACGGGCGGATTTTGGACGACTTTGCCTTTCTGGAAAGCCCCCGGGTGGTCCACGTGATTAATGCCCCGTCCCCGGGAGCGACTGCGTCGCTGAGCATCGGCAGGGCAGTGGTGGAGAGGCTGGCGAAAAGATTCCACTAACCCTCTGATAACGACCGCAAATAAGCCGCCGCAGCCTTTTCCTCTGGCACGGCCCCGGTTTTACTCCGGCAAGGGCGCCCCCTCTACTTTCCCGGGGGTGGGGTCTCGATCCGGTCCAGGTTGTTCTCCATATCGGTGACGATGAGGCGGCCGGAAGGCAGTTTCCAGAACCGCTCATCAGTAACCCCGGGCTTTCTTATTTCCGGGAGATTGGCCTGGATTTCCAGGATGCCGGTGCTCGACACGCCCACTTCCCTTTCAAATTTGGCCTGGCATTCCTGGTAGGTCACCCCTTCCTGGACCAAAATTTCTGCGAGTTCCGCCCGATCCGAGCCGGTGTCAGTGACGTAGACGATCATTTTTCCCTCCTTTGCGACCAGGAACATCCCCGAAACGGACCGGAGCCCGCCGCGGTCAGCGATTTGGCCGATTTGTTTAGGGGTAAAATAATCATCGGGGCCTGATTTTCAATGGTTCAGGTCCGGAGACCCGCTGTTTTTTCGGGGCAAATATATCCGGGCAGGAGGTAATACCGAGCTTTCTTATCTCGATCTACAAACTTCAAGATGAGCAGCGTTTATCGGCGTGCATCGGCGGTAAATATTTAACCGCCGATAAACGCAGATGGACGCCGTTTGATTATGCTGTTTGTTGCAAGAAAAAGGTGAATTTGGAATAAGAAGGCAGCTTGGAAATCTTTTAACCGAAAACCGAAAACCGGTATTACTGCAGCGCCTGCTTCTGGGTCTTCATCTTTTTCAGAAGAAAATCAAAGCCATTGGTCCGGATTACCTGGGTAAACTGGCGCTGGTAATTGTCCAGGATGCTTACGCCGTCCACAATTACGTCATAGAGCAGCCAGCCGTCGCCCTTTGGCCGCATCAGGTAGTCCACGGGAATGGTCTCGTTGGTGCGCACCAGTTTGGTATTCACCCGGGCTCCCGCTCCCTCCTTGCGCTCCTGGTCGTATTTGATGGTTTCCTTCTTGAGGAAATCCAGGACAAGGCGGGTATACGAATCCTGGAAGAGGTAGCTGAAGGTGGTCACGAATTCCTGGCGCTGGCCGGAGCTGAGGCCCCCGTACGCCGAACCCAGGGAGTTTTTGGCCATGAGATCGAAGTCGAAATTATTCTTAATGATCTCCCGGATGGCCTGCCCCCGGGCTTTTCTATGCTCCGGGCCGGATTTGGCCGGGTCGGTTTGGATGGTAATGACCTGATCCAAGATGCCTTTCACGTAAGCGGTGGGGGTCGCCGCCAAGGCCGCGGAGGCCAGGAGGCAAAGGATCGCCAGGGCCGGGCAGATAGGGGAGAGCAACTTTTTCATCGCGCGGTTTTCCATCCCAAGAGCTGAGTCAGCCTGCGTCCCAACACTTCCAACTGGGGAAAGGCGGGAATAGTTTCTTTATAACTCTTTTCCAGCAGCCTGAGAAATGCCGGCAGGACACTCAAGGAGGCCAGCAGCACGCTGAGGCTGCCCACGGTGGCCAAGAGGCCCAGGCTGAAGACGCCCCGGTGTCCGGAGATCATCAGGCTGCCGAACCCCAGGGTGGTGGTCAACGCGGCCAGGGCCACCCCTTTGGCGGTGCTGGCCGGCAGGGTGATGGCCCGGGCGGATTCCTCCATCCGCCAGCGCACCAGAATTATGATACCAAACTCAATGCCTTCCCCCAAGATCAAAGGCAGAAAAAGCACGTTGGCCTGATTGAAGGGCAGATCCAGCAGCCACATCATGTTCAGGGTCCAGCCGGTGCCCACCAAGAGAGGCAGCAAGGCCAGCAGCGTCAGTTTCAGGCTGCGGAAGAGCAGCAGCAGCATCACCGCGATGGCGGCCAGGGCGATGCCTGCGGCCCAGAGACAGGCGTTTCTAAAGGCCAGGTTGAAGTGATGCAGCAGCACGGGGTCCCCCACCGCTTCGGGGTCCACCTTCTTCAGGTCATGGACGAATTTCTCCAGGGGTTCATGCTCCCAGATATCCAGGGAGGGGAAAACCCTGATCAGTAGTTCCCCTTGGGAACTGACGAAGCGCTTCTTGACCTCCGGGGGCAGGTCCTGCAGGCTGGGGGGCGCGGCCAGCAGGTTCTCCCGGAGGAGGTCCCACATATTTTTGAGGTCGCCGCAAAAGCGCTTCTCAAAATCGGCCACTGCGCCTGCCGACTCCGGATGCAGTTGGGGGTTCAGGAGCAGAATGACCCGGTGCAGCAGCGCGGTGGCCTCCAGAATTTGGGTCTTGGTGGCCGAATCTGCGGCGTTTTCCAAACTGTTTCGAGCCTGGGAGAGCTTGAAATTGATGCGTCCCAGCACCTCGGCCAACTCCTCGGGAGCAGAGGGGCTGGCGGGAGCCCCGGGAAATTCCACCCCGGAAAATATCGGCCCCAATTCCTGGAGCATGGCCCGCTTGGCCTCCACCCCGCCGGGGAGGAAAGACA
>DYJG01000738.1 GCA_020723225.1 Desulfobacca acetoxidans
CCCGTTCTCTGGCGGCCCGGCCGAAGGCCTGCCGGGTCTTAGCATCGCCTAGTAGTTGGGACATGGCCGCGGCCAGCGCGGCTGGATTCCCCGGAGGAGCCAGCCAGCCGGTCTCCCCGTGAATTACCATCTCCGGGATGCCCCCCACCTTGCTGGCCGCCACCGGCAGTCCCATGGCCATGGCTTCGAGAATCACGTTGGGAAAGGCCTCCTGCCGGGAACTGAGGACCAGAAGCTGGGCCTGCTCCAGCAGAGGCCGCACGTCCGGGCGGCCCGGCAGGAACCGCACCCGTCCGGGAGGCAGGGTTTGTTGGGCCAACGCTCTGATAGCCGTCTCCAGGGGGCCGTCCCCCACCAGCCAGAGTTCGGCGTCCGGATAGTCCCGAAGCACCAGACCGAAGGCCCGGAGCAGGGTGGCATGGTCCTTCACCGGCGCCAGCCGGGCCAGGCAGAGGATCACCGGCTTCCGGCCGGCCGCGGGGCTTCCGGCGCGGAAAAAATCGGTGTCCACCCCGTTGGGAATGACGGTGATCCGGCCAGGGGAAATCTTACAAACACTGTTAAGAATATTCTTTAAATCATTGGCATTACAGATAATATGATCTGTCAGGGGCCAGAGCCAGCGCTCGTGCTGGTCCCGGTGGTTAAGGCCCCGGACGTTCCCCACCAGCAGCGGCGTTTGGGACAAGCGCCCCAGGATCCGGCCCCAGATATTGGGCAGGGCCGTCAGGGTCATTAGCAGGTCAGGCGGGTCGCGGCGGAGGCGCAGCCAGACCCGGGCCAAATCCGCGGGTCCCGGCTTTCGATGATGTGAAAAATGCACCACGGGAATGCCCCATTCCCGGGCCAAGGGTTCCAGGTCGTCTCCGGCGCACATGGTCCAAATTTCCGGATGAAAACGCCGCCGGTCCAGGCCCCGGGCCAACTCCAGGGTCTGGCGCTGGGTGCCCCCGAAGGTCAGATTTTCCAGGAGGAGGGCCAGGCGGAAAGGACCGTTTTCCGTTTTCCGTTTTCCGTTTTTCGTTAAAAAATCTTCGGTGATCAATCGATTAACCTGGAATTTGGTTGTACTTAAATTAGAATAGGATATCCGCCAGCAGTCTATGTCAAATGTGTGATTACAGCCAGCCCTAATATGAACTCAGCCGAAGCTGCGGCAAAAAAATGCGTTCCCCCGCAAAGCTTGGGAACGCACTGAGTATTTATTTCTTGACAACAACTTAGTATAAGATATTTTTCCCTGACCCCTGACCCCTGACCCCTGACCCCTGACCCCTGA
>DYJG01000739.1 GCA_020723225.1 Desulfobacca acetoxidans
GAGTCTTTATACCCCCAAATTCTGGAGGGTTTAAAGGAATCCCGGAAAGTCGGTCTGGTGGGCGCGGCGGTCTCCGACCACCCCGGGGTCAAGGATTTATGCCGCAAAGTCCTGGACGCGGGCGGCGAGCTGGGCATCAGTTCGCTCCGGGCCGACTCCGTGGATGAGGAACTCTTCCGGCTCCTGGCCCAAGGCGGGGTGCGCACCCTGGCTTTAGCCCCGGACGCGGGCAGCGAGCGGCTGCGCCGGGTATTGAATAAAGGCCTGACCCAGGAAGAATTGGCCCAGGCCGCCATCGCCCTGAACGCCGGGGGCATCCCCCAGATGCGTCTTTATTTCATGGTGGGCCTGCCCACCGAGACCCTGGAGGACGTGGAGGAGATCCCCCGCCTGGTGAAATACCTGGAGCACCGGGTGATTAAAGAAAGCCGGGGCAAAAAGCGCCTGGGCCTGATCACCCTCAGCCTCTCCTCTTTCGTGCCCAAGCCCTTCACCCCCTTCCAATGGGCCCCGTTTCTGGAAGTGGGGGAGCTCAAAAAACGCCTGAAACTGGTGCGCCAGGGGCTTAAAGGGCTGAAAGAGGTGCGGGTGAACACCGACCTCCCCAAATGGGCCTACGTCCAGGCCCTCCTCTCCCGGGGCGACCGCCGGGTGGGGGACCTGCTCCTGGCCGCGCACCGCCGGGGCTGGACCCGGGCCTTTAAGGAAAGCCCGGTGAACCCGGACTTTTTCACCCTCCGGGAACGCCCGCAGCACGAACTCTTCCCCTGGGATTTCATCGACCACGGCTTGCAGAAAGAATACCTCTGGGAGGAATACCAAAAAGCCCTGGCCGGCGAAGAGACCCCCCCCTGCCGCCCGGACATCTGCACCCGCTGCGGCGTCTGCGCCGGGGAGTGAAAGGCAGGGGTCAGGGGCCAGAGATCAGGGGTCAGGGGTTAGGGATCAGGGCCGGTGGCGCAGGCGTCGGTGGACGCAGGCTTTCCAGCCTGCGGACGTTAGCCTCCCCTCCCCAATCCCATATATCAGGTAATATTGGCGGCACAGCTCTTCCCTCCCGTTCCCAAGTGCAGCTTGGGAACGGGATAAAATTCTTAAGGAATTGATCCATGAAACTCTTAAGCTGGAAAGTATGGCTGGGCCTCTCCCTGGTATGGGTCTCGGCGATGTTCTACGGGATCCATTACCTGCTCTTCCGGGACGTTAATTACATGCTGCGGTTGTTTTTTGCCCAGTTGGGCTTTCTGCCCATCAACGTGCTCCTGGTCACCATCAT
>DYJG01000740.1 GCA_020723225.1 Desulfobacca acetoxidans
TTTCGAGATTTGGATTTGTTTCGGATTTCGAGATTCGAATTTCGGATTTAGATATCCGGTGGCAGGGAGAGTCAACCGGAAACCCCTATTTACCAAGAACCCGGAACTATAGTGCCAAGAGGTCTCAAATCCATGACCAACCCCACCGACCCCAAGAACGCCCCATTCCCCGAACTTACCGACCTGCGCCGGCGGGCCGAGGAAAGGATCGAGACGGAATTGCAGGCCGTGCCCTTAGAGAGGCTCACGCCCACTGAGGCCGCGCGCTTGATCCACGAACTCCGGGTGCACCAGATCGAACTGGAGATGCAGAACGAGGAGCTGCGCACGGCCCAGGTCTTGCTGGAGGATTCCACCCACAAATACTCCGATCTCTACGACTTCGCGCCGGTGGGCTACCTGACCCTGGATGAATTGGGGGTGATTATTGAGATGAACCTCACGGCCTGCAACTTTTTGGGAGGGGAGAGGCTCAAGCTGTTGGGCCATAGTTTCGCCTTGTTCTTTCCGGAGAAGGACCGCCGGGCTTTTCGCCGCCTGCTGGCTAATCCTGTGAACCTGGCCGAGAGGCAAGGAGAATTCCAGATCCAGGGAGGCGGCGGGAAACTGCGGCCCGTGCTACTGAACATCCTCTTCCTGAAGGACGAGGCGGGTCTGACGAGACACCGCGTCTCCCTCACGGACATCACCGCCCTGAAGCAGGCCCAGGAGGCCTTGAAGGAATCCCAGAAGAAGCTGCGCCTTCTGAACAAAACCCTGGAGCAGCGCGTCCGGGAGCGCACCGCGGAGTTGGAGCAATCCAACCGGGAACTGGAATCCTTTTCCTATTCGGTCTCCCATGATCTCAAGACCCCCGTCCGCGCCATCCAGGGGTTTTCCCGGATGCTGCTGGAGGAGCACACCGCCGGACTCGACGCCGAAGGCCGCCGGCTGCTCCAGGTGGTGATTGACAACACCCGCCTGATGGACCGGCTCATTGAGAATCTCCTCAACCTGGCGCGCCTGGCCCGCCAGCCACTAAACCTATTCTCCCTGGACCTGACCGCTATGGCCAAAGGCGTGTTCGAGCGCCTGCGGACCCAGGAAGCGGGCCGGGACCTGCGATTGATCGCGCACGACTCTCCACCGGCGTCAGGGGACTACCATCTCATGCAGCAGGTATTGACGAACCTGCTGGAAAACGCCGTCAAGTTCACCACAACCAGGAATCCCGCGATCATCGAAGTGGGCGGGCGGAGCGAAGGCGGGGAGAACATTTACTACGTCAGGGACA
>DYJG01000063.1 GCA_020723225.1 Desulfobacca acetoxidans
GATAGTGAACGCCACCTGCCGACATCGGCTAATCATTTTCCGTTGATGCATGTTGCCTCCAGAAAAAAACCTTAATGCTTCTTCGCCTCGTACACCACCCTGCCGCCCACGATGGTCTTCAGGGCCTTGACGTCCTTGAGGCCCTCTTTGGGCATGGTGAAGATGTCGTCCGAGAGCACGGTCATATCCGCGTACTTGCCGGGTTCCAGCGTCCCCTTGACGTCGGCCTGGCCCATGGACCTGGCGGCCCAGACGGTCCACATCTTCAGCGCCTCGGTGACCGTTACGGCCTGGGCCGTCTCGAACAGCCCCGCGTCCGATTGGCGGGTGACGGCCGCATAGATGGCCAGAAACGGGTTGACATTCTCCAGGTAGATGCCGGTGACATCCGTGCCTGCGGCCGGCTCCAGCCCGGCGTCGATCATGGCCCGGAATTGAAAGCCGGTGCGCGCCCTTTTTTCTCCCATATTCTCCAGGTCCGCTTTGGCCAGGTCCAGGAGCCAGGTGGGTTGCACCGAGATGTAAAGACCCTTCTGCTTCATCTCTTTGGCCCGGGCCAACTGGGACTTGGTCAACTGGAACATCCCGAAGTGCTCGATGCGCAGGATGGTCCGGGGGCCTCCGGACTTGAGCACCGTATCGTAGGCGTTCAGGCCGATGTCGGTGGCGTGGTCCCCGGAGCAGTGCATCATGGAAATTACCCCATTCTTTCGGGCTATCGCGGCAAAGCGGTTGGCGGTCTTCTGATCGGTCACCAGGGTGCCCTTGCCGCCCGGGGGGTCGGTATCGAACTTCCCGAGATAAGGTTCATACATGTACCCGGTGCGGCAGTCATTTTCGCCGTCGATCCAGACCTTGATCCCTCCGAAGCGATACCAGGCCGGGTCCACCCCGGGGGGCATTTTTAACTTGCTCAGATCGGCGGGCATATCCTTGCCGTTGGCCGAGGTCCAGATGGAGGTGGTGTAGCGGATGGCGGGCGGCGTTTGGGACTGGGCCACCTTCTGCAGGACGGGCAGGGCCGCGGCCGGGGTAATGGCCAGCAGCGAGGTGAAGCCGTGCCGGTTCCAAAACTCCTGAATGCCCTTGGTATAGTAGCGCTCCAGCTCGCCCACCGTTGGAGTGGTTGGCACATCGGCCTGGGCGTCCGTCAAGACACCGGTGGGTTCGCCGTTCTTATCGAGGATGACCGAGCCGCCGTGGGGCAGCCGCCTCACCCCTTTCTTGATGCCCAGCTTTTTTAAAGCCGCGGAGTTGGCGATGCCCATGTGGGTGCCGTTGGCGAGGAGGACGGGGTTGTCCGGAGCCGCGGCGTCCAACTCGGCCCTGGTGGGCAGGCGCTTTTCGGCAAACTTGTTCTCACTGGCGGAGACGCAGGCGGCAAAGATCCAGACCCCCTTGGGGGTCTTCTTGACCCAGTCCTTGATGTTGAGCAGCGCCTGCTTGACCGAGGGGGTCTTGGGATAGCGGCAATCCACCCAGGTCTCCTTCATCATGATGGCTTCCATGGGGTGGCAGTGGGCGTCGATCAGCCCCGGCACCGCGGTTTTGCCGCCCAGGTCGATGAGCCGGGTGGCAGGCCCCGCCAGTTTCTTGATCTCTTCGGCGCCGCCGAGCTTGAGGACCTTACCGTCCTTAACCGCCACTGCGGCGGCGGTGGAGCCGGCAGGGTCCAGGGTGACGATCTTGCCGTTGAAGAAAATCACTTCCGGTTCCGCGGCCGGCGCGCCGCCCGCGACTCCGGCCACCATAAGTCCCAGGACTGCGACGATTACCAGGACCCGCTTCGCCAAATGTGCTCTAATCATCTCCATTCCCGCCTCCATTTGATTCCCCCAAGGTCCTCTAAACCGAAGACAGAAGACCGAAAACGGTCTTACTTGGCCTGGACGCTAACCTCCGGATAAGCGGCCGGGACCTCCAGGGGCAGGTATTGTATCCCCTTGGCGGCCTGGAGGGCCTTGGGCAGATCCACATAGCGCCAGTTCTTATTGCCGTAAGAGTGGAAATAGTATTTCTTGGCGGCCAGATCCGCGGCCACCGCCCATTGAGTGATGTCGTAGGTTACGCCCTTGGCATCTTTGTCCCGCACCGCGCCTTTGGGAATATCCATGTTATTGATAATGGTCATGGCCAGATTCAAACCCGCGGCCGCACTCTTGACGGGCAGGGCCGCCTGGGTCAGGGCCACCATGCGCACGAACCGGGAGGGCGGGGAATAATCCCCAGGCAGGCCCACCATCCCCGAGCCTTGGCCGAACTGATGCAGGGTGAAGCCCTTCAGGTCCACCTGCGGCACGTTGGTGGCCGAAAGGTTGATATAGTTGTTCAGATAGGTGGTCATCCAGTCGAAGGTGGGGGAATTGGTCAAGACTCCCAGGGGGTTGTCGTAAATGTGCAATTTGCCCTTGACGTATTCGATGACCAGGGAATTCCCCTGGGCGTCATGCACGGCAATATGCAGGGGCATGGGACCGTTCGGGTCCTCGGGTCCCTGGACCACCCTTACTTGGTCCAGGGCCTGGCGGACCTCCGCGGTGGTGGCGAAGCTGGACAGCAGCCAGGTGAGCACATCATACTGGGCCAGGGTAATGTTGGCCTTCCCCGGCTCGAAAAGCTGGTACTCGGCGTAACCGGCAAACCATAGATTGGCCGCGGCCAATCCCATCTCATTGAGCCCATCCGTCAACAGGGGCTGGCCGAAGGCATTCATGCCCACCACGCCGTATTTGGCGGTCCATTTCATGCCCTTGGGGGTATTGTCCGGCAGGGTGCCTTGAAAGGCCGTGCCCTTGGGAATAATCGTCACCTGGCTTTGAAAGTCGATGGCGCCCTCCATGGTGCGGGCGCAAAAGACCAGGCCGTCCGCGGTCTTGATGCGGATGTTGGTGCAGGCCTCCGGGGCCTGGGTTATGATGAGGACCAGCGCCAGGGCCCAACCCAGGGAAAAAAATCTTTTCATTTGCACACCCTCCTTACTCGAAAATAGGTTTCTTTACCATTGCCGGCACCACGGGCTTGAAGACAAAGCGGATATTGTAGCGCTGGCCGAAATCTGCGGGGTGCCAGGCCATCCTCTGGAACTCCAGGGTCGTCTGGATGGGGGGGGCAGGCTCCACAGTTTTAAAGGTCTTGCCCGCGCCCGGACCCAGGGGAAAGGTGGCCCGGTTCTTTCCTGCACAAGTTCGTCCTTTAAATTGCTTGGAATTCAAAGAGGCTTTCATGCTAAACTACGTGAAATCCTCTTTGGATTCAAAAAGATTCTTTAACTTTTAAACAAAATTTGGTGCTGGTGGTTCTTTCGGCAGTTCCGGTTCCGAGCTTGAGCGCGATATCGGCGCCGGCTGAGAGATTGGCCGGAAATTCTTTCTTCATGAACCGGGCCGGGAGAGCCGATAATATTGGGGATTAAGAATCGAGAGGATTAGGGCGTCACTGATAAGCAATTATCATAGGAGGATTTATGGGCAAAAAGATTTCCTGGGGGCTGTGTCTGCTCGCAGTCTGCATCCTGGCTGTGCCTTTTGCCGGTTTCGGTCAGGAAAAAGCCCCGGCGCAATCTCCCAAGGCCGCGGCCCCGGCGGCTCCGGCGGCTCCGTCTGCCCCGGCGGCCCAGGAGCCGATTCCCGATCCCAAGGCCGTACTCAGTAAAAGCTGCGAATTTCTCAAAAGCCAATCCCAGTTCTCCTTCAAGGCCGAGATCGCCAATGACCGGGTCTACCGGGACGGCAAGAAACTGCAGTTCGGCCAGGAGGTCACGGCTTCCTTTAAGCGTCCCGACAGGCTGCGGCTGGACGGGAGCGGCGACCTGGAGGCCAAACTGCTGATGTTCGACGGCAAGAGCCTCACCCTGTATGATAAATTTAAGAATCATTACGGTGTCATCGAGGCGGCCGGGGATATCGACGCGGCCCTGGAAAAGGCCTTTAAGGATCATGGCCTGAAGGTGGGGCTGGCCGAGTTGGGCGGCGTCCGGCTCTGCGACCGCGCCGGCAAGAATGTGGATCACGCTCTGTACGTGGGCCTGCACCAGGTCAGGGGGGTCCCCTGCCATCATCTGGCCTTCGACCGGAAGGATATCCATTACCAGGTCTGGATCGAAGCCGGTGATAAGCCGGTGATGCGAAAGATGGTCATCACCCAGAAGAAGCTGCCCAGTTCCCCCCAATGGACCGCTTACTTTTCCGATTGGAACTTCTCCCCGGTATATGCGGACAACTTTTTTACCTTTTCGCCGCCCCCCGGGGCCCAGAAGATCAAGTTTCTGCCGGTGAAGAGCAGCGACACGCCGGCGCCCAAGAAGGCGAAGCCGAAGAAGAAGGGAGACAAGTCATGAGGCGCGCGCATATCAGCCATCTATTGACGGTGGGGTTGATGGTCCTGTTAATGGCGGGCTTTTCCGTCATCACCCCAGAAGTGCAAGCCCGGGGCGGCGGCGGCGGGCGCGGGGGCGGTGGCGGTTTCCATGGAGGAGGAGGCGGCTACCACGGAGGCGGCTACCACGGGGGCGGCTACGGCCGGGGCGACGGCTTCGGCGGCGGCAGTTTCCGGCATGAGGGGGGGCATGAGGGGGGATGGAATGGCGGCCGGCGTCCCGAACCCGGCCCCGGTCCCCACCCCGGACCGCATCCGGGACCGGACAATCATCATGATTGGCATAACAACGAATACAATCGAAACGTCAACTACAATAGGAACGTCAACTATTACGGCGGCGGCGGTTGGGGAGGATACTACGGTGGTCCCGGCTGGGGCTGGGGCGGTGTGGCCGCCGGCGCAGCCGCGGGGTTGGCCGTGGGCACGGTGGTGGGATCTCTGTCCTCCTCCGCCCAGCCCATGGTCGTCAACAACCAGACTTACTATTATGACAACGGCAACTACTACCAGGCCTGTTACAATGGAGAGGATTCCAGCTACTGCGTGGTTTCCAATCCCAATCAATAGCCGGGATTTCTCTGCGCCTCTGCGGTGAAAAAGGAAGAATTCACCGCAGAGACGCAGAGAGCGCAGAGAAAAGATACGCAGAGAAATGACTTTTGCAAAAAGCTGGCACAACGAAAAACGGCCTTACTTCGCCTCTGGGGGCAAGGCAAAGTAAAAAGCGGCGCCGCCGTCCACCTTGCCTTCGGCCCACACCCGGCCGCCGTGCATGTCCACGATGCGTTTGACAATGGCCAGGCCGACCCCGGTGCCTTCGTATTCGTCCCCCCGGTGCAGGCGCTGGAAGACCCCGAAGAGCTTGTCCACATAGCGGTCATCAAAGCCGACGCCGTTATCCCTGACGTAGAAAACGGTTTCCTGGTTCTCCGACCGTCCGCCCACTTCAATAACCGCGGTCACCTTGGTCCTGGTGTATTTAATGGCATTGGCCAGGAGGTTGGTCAGAACCATGGCGATCAGATTGGGGTCGGCAAAGGCCGGGGGCAGATCCCCCATCGCCAGCCGGATATCCCGCTCCGGCGCCTGGTCCCGCAGCTCCTGGAAGAGGCGCTTGGCCATGTCGCTCAGATTGATCTGCGACTTCCTGACTTGCTGGCGGCCCAGCCGCGACAGGGCCAGCAGGTCGTCGATAAGCTGGGCCATGAGCCGGGTGTTGCTGCAAATGACATTGAGGAACCTGAGCCCCTCCTCATCCAGTTGTTGGGCATGGTCCGCGGCCAGCATCCGGGAGAAGCCTTCGATGGCCCTGACCGGGGTCTTGAGGTCGTGGGAGACGGAATAGGAGAAGGCTTCCAGTTCCTTATTGGCGGCCTCCAATTGTGCGGTGCGCTGCTGCAAGTCCTTCTCGGCCCGATGGCGCATGAAGGCTTCCACCACGGCCACCGACAGGGCCTCCACGGCCTCCTGGTCGGCTAAGGTGTAGCCCCCCTCTTTATTGGCCAGGCCGATCATGCCCATGGTCTTCCCGCCATACTTGAGCGGCACTCCCAAAAACGCGGTGAGAGGCGGATGCCCCTCGGGGACGCCGACCCGGTCGGGGTGGGAGGCCGGGTCATTGGCGATCTCGGAGCGTCCCTCCTTAAGGCAGACGCCGTAGATGCCGTGCACATGCAAATCTTTGGGCAAAACCAGTTTTTCCGTACCCGGGATTTTACAGGCCTCCCAGCCGGAATAGCAGATGGCCAGGTCGTCCAGTTTGCCTTCCTGATTCAGTTCGCCGATGAAGCCGAAATTGCTGCCGGTCAGCTTCTCGGCCACGTCCAGGCAGGTCTCTCCCAGTTGTTCTTCGTTTTCGCAGGTCAGGGATTCCCTAAAGACCCGGTTAATCGCGGCCAGGATGGTGTGCTGGCGTTTCAGGGCCTCTTCGGCTTGAATGCGCTCGTTAATCTCGTTTTGCAGGGCCGCATTAGCCTGGGCCAGTTCCGCGGTGCGCCGCGCCACTCTTTCTTCCAGCCCCTCCTGGGCCAGGCGCAGTTCCCGGGTGCGTTTCTTGACCAGGAGCTGGAGCAGCACCAGCCAGACGCCGACGATCAGGGCGACGGCCGCGGCCGCGGCCACGGCGGGCCAGAGGTATTTCTCCAATCTCCGCCAGGGATCGTCCGCCGCCAGCCATTTCTCGTAAATCCGGTCATACTCCCGGTTGGTTTTGATGATCAGCAGCCCCTGGTTCAGCTTTTCCAGGAGTTCGGCATCTCCTTTTTTCACCGCGAAGGAAAAGACGCGCTTATAGTCGGGAATGGGCGGCCCGGCGGCGAGGTTTTTCAGCCCATGCTCCTTGATCACCATGGTGCCGATCAACTTCGAGCAGAGAAAGGCGTCATGCTGGCCGGAGGCAATGAGGGCCAATCCCGCGGGTATCGTGTCCACAAGAATCAAATTGCCCTGGAAATGCCGCGCCAGCAGTTGGTGATGCGCGGCGTCGGAGCGCATGACCACGATCTCTTTGCCCCGGGCGGCGTCGATGTTGGGGATTGGCGGAGCTCCCCGGCGCACGAAGAAGGCGTCGTAAGTCTCGGTGTGGGGCAGGCTGAAATCCACCAGGAGTTGGCGCTCGGGAGACTTGGCGACGATGGGCAGCATATCGATGCGGCCGGCCACCAGGTCGTTCCACACCTTGTCCCAGGGCCCGGTGGTAATCTTGATGGCCAGGCCCATGGCGTCGGCCACGGCTTTGATCAGGTCGATGGAGAATCCTTCCGGCTGGCCGTTTTTATCCACCATGGCATAGGGGGGAAAATCCAGTTCGCTGCCCACCAGGACCGGAGGGGAGGCGGCCTGGGCCTTGGCGGCCCCGGCGGCCGGCCAAGGCACGGCCATCATCAACAGCAGAAGGGGAAGGAGACCGAAACGGAGGGACCGCGGCCGTTGCCTGGAATTACCCTTATCATTGCTGTTTGATGGACTATCCATGGCACTTTCTCATGAGCCATTGGCCCGCCCATAAATCATGAAAAGGCTGGCGGGGTGGGCGGCCGGAGACAGCCGCCCCACCGATTCACTGGTTTATAGTTTGTTCTTGCGTCTTGCTTTGCGCCTTTGCGTCTTTGCGTGAGGCTTCTTTTCGGAACATGCTTATCCGGCGTAATCAGAGCTGTTTCTTGGGAGCCAATACCGGAAAAGGAGTGCCCCGCTGGGCTTCCCTATGTATCTGGAGGTGTTGCTCCATCAGCTCCTGCATCAATTTTTGCCCCTTGATGAGCATATCCCAGACCCGCCGCCGGAAGGGGGTGGCGGGAGGCTCCGGCCAGGTGAGCATCTCCTTGAAATAGGGATAGGCCAGAATCTGGTCCCAGAGGTTGACGCACTTATCGAAGAGGTCGGGGTAGAAATAGGGGAGTTCGTCCTTTTTTGCCTCCAGGAAGGCCAGGGCTTCTTCCAGGCGGCGGGTGGGGCCGATGGGCGGCCCGTCCCGCTGGCTCAGCTTCTCCAGGGGCTGCAGTTTGTGGGCCTGGGAGACGTAAGCCAGGTGCTGCACCACCTCCCGGTGTAACTCCGCGTGTTTGGCGAAGGCCTCCCGGTGCTCCCGGTTGAGCAGATAGCTGTTCAGCATCTTTTTGGCCGCCTCAAAGGATTCCTGGCTGTAAGTCCCCAAACGCCGCTGGTTCTTGGTGAGCCAGGCGGAGAGGAATTTCAGGCGTTCCTCGTGGGTCTTGGTGGAAGCGAGGAGTTCCGAGCGCCGGTAGGAAATGGTGCCGCTGTGTTCCCCCCGGACGATGTCGGTGAGCTCCTTCAGGAACCGCTTGGTATCTTTCAGGATATTGAAGCTGGTGTCCCGGCCCCCATGATAGGGATGGATGATCTCCTGCTTGACCACCGCCAGGGCCCGGTCCTCCAGGACGTTGAAGCGGTTGTATTTGTGCTGCTGGTAGGTCACCTTCAAGATGGCCACCCGCCGCTCTGGGTCCACGTAGAAACCCTGGTCCCCGAGGTGGGGCAGGGCTTCGGCCAGGGCTTTGGGCAGGGAGATCAAGGCGGTTTTTTCCACCATGGGGTATTTCTTTTGATCGAACCCCGACAGGCTGGTAATGGTCCGGTCCGATTGGCCCAGAACCTTGATGAGATATTGTTCCTTCAGACGGCTTAATTTCCTGGCAAACAGGGCCGCGGAGGTGCGCCGTTCCGCGGCGATGGGAAAACCGTAAAGCTCCATGAGGAACTGATAAACGAAATACCGCTCCCGCTCATAAGTGGGGCTGTCCAGCCGCTTGAACTTGCCCAGGCTGCGGCCGAAGGTCTTCAGCTCGGTATCCAGGTCGGAAGGAAAGGAGGCATAGACCCCCAGGAGGCGGAAATCGCCGCGGTCGTCCCTGGCGATCACCTGGGCCCGGTCCATGTGAAAGAGAAACTCCCCCAGTTCCTGGTAGTGCGACAGGTCGGTGAGGTCTTTGGCGGCAAAGAGCTGCTTGAACCCGGGGCGCAGGTCCCGGTCCAGATGGGGGATGATCCGGTCCAGGTTTTCCCGGATCGCCTTTTTGCCGCCTTCCTCCAGGGTATGGAGCAAATCGAACTGGAAGATCTCCTCCTGGTAGGAGAGAGGCCGGTTAAAGGCCACCAGGCTGAAGCTGGGAAGATGGTGGTATTCCGCGAAATTCTTCTCAAAAGACGGCAGCAGCTCCCGGGGTTCCACCAGGGGATAGGAGGAATCGTAGGGAGCCAGCAAGCCTTGCTGAATATGGACATATTCCAGGAAATCCTTGAGGACGTAACGGTCCCGGATGGCTGCGCCCTGTTTGAAGGCCGCCAGGGTGGTTCCGGCTATCTGGACTTCAGAAAAGTATTCCAAGTCGCTGCTTCCTGGTTAGAAAGTTCAAAGTTCAAAGTTGATGAATTCGTAAAAAGTCGTTATTGGTCAATTATATGAAATAATTTAAGATT
>DYJG01000741.1:0-836 GCA_020723225.1 Desulfobacca acetoxidans
CCGGAAGATGTATTCCAGGAGCAGGCCCACCAGGGGCGCTAATTTGCTGTTTATTTCCAACTCGATACGCTCGCTGCGGTAGCGGGCCTTGTCGTTGATGTCCGCCATCTTGGCCGCGTGCCAGACATAGCCGCAAGGCCGGGCCGGGCCTGCGGCCACGGTCTGCCATTTCTTCTCGAAGCCGCAATAAGTCTTGACTTTCTGCGCCCCTGCCGGCACCCAGACCGGGACGCTGAGGGTCACCCCCACCCGGTCGCGATTGGGCCAGCGCCGGCTGCGCAGGTCCTCCCAGGAGATTTCGCCCACGTCCGGCCTTAAGTTCAAAGTCTGATGGCGCAGCTCGATGAGCCGCCCCACCGCCAGCAAGCTCTTGGCCTGCCGGACCTTGGTGAGGAAATCCTGGTCCCGGGCTTGAGAAGACATCTGGGGGTCATAGCTTAAGGCCGCCTGTTTCATGATCCCGGCCGCCCGGGGAGCTTGGGAACGCTCCAATATCACGGGTGGGGAAGGCGCAGCAGGGGAGGGGGGGGTAGGACCGGGGTCAGCAAAGGTTGCAGAAGTTGCGGCCAGCCAGACCAACAGGCAGGCCGCGGCCAATAACCGCACGTTTAACCGATTCAGCATCCGGTAATTTTATGGGAAGGGGAGGCGGTAGTCAATTGCTGGAATCGACCCAGGAGGGAAGCGCAGTTGATGATATTTCACGCAAAGACGCCAAGGCGCAAAGGCGCAAGAATTAAAACAATTAACCACAGAGGCACAGAGGACACGGAGATTCACAGGGGAAAAGATTTTTGTTTTGGCGCACAGCGCCAAACAAAATTATTATCTCTGTG
>DYJG01000741.1:846-1269 GCA_020723225.1 Desulfobacca acetoxidans
GCGTCCATCGGCGTGTATCGGCGGTAAAATAAATTAACCGCCGATGCACGCCGATACACGCAGATGGATTCAGATAATTGATGTTCCTTAAGATTTCGCTTTCTTGGCGTATTTCTTGGGCTCGGCCGCGAACTTCTCTTTACAGAGCTCGGAGCAGAAATAGTAGACCTCATCTTCAAAATCGTACATGAACTTGCCGTGCATTTCGGTCAAGTCGATATTGCAAACCGGGTCCACGTCGCATTTGGGTTTGTCCTTGGTTGCCATGATCTTTCCTCCCCAGAGAGATTTTTCATTATCAAAAGATAATGCCGCTCTCCCGGGCCGTCATGGTCTTAGGGGAGTTTTTTTTCGCCTCTTTAATTTCCTGTTCCGAAAAGAAGCCTCACGCAAAGACGCAAAGGCGCAAAGCAAGACGCAATA
>DYJG01000742.1 GCA_020723225.1 Desulfobacca acetoxidans
CGAGGACCGCCTCCTGGTGGAGGAGGCGCTGGGCCGGGCTTTTGCCGATTTCCTGGTCCTCCGGGTGGCCGATGCCGCCGGCTGGCAAGAGGCCCTGGCCACCGGGGATTTTGGCCTGGGTATCATTGCCGACACGCTTCCCTGGGCGGAAACCGCAACCGTGGTGCGGGGGTTAAAGACCCTGCGCCCCGAGTGTCCGCTGATCATGTTGGCCGCTCCCGAACGGGAGGAGGCCGCTTTGGAGGCGCTCCTCAGCGGCATCGACGACTATGTGTTGAAATCTCCGGAAGAAATGCAGCGGCTGCCCCGGGTGATCCTGGCCGCCCGTTACCGGGCCCGGCGATTGGCCGGAGAGCCTTTCCTGACCGGCGCGGATGATTTTTTAGCCAGAAAAGAGGCGGAAGAAAAATTACGGCAGTCCGAGATCCTCTACCGCAGCATCTTTGAAACCACGGGCACCGCCACCTGCATTGACGATGAAAATACTGTTCTATGTTTGGTAAACGAAGAATTCGCCAAGCTCTCAGGCTATTCCCGGGAGGAATTGGAGGGCAAGAAAAGCTGGACCGATTTCATCCTCCCCGAAGACCTGAAGAGGCTTAAGAAATATCACCGTTTGCGGCGGACCGACCCCGGGGCCGCGCCCCAAAGTTACTCCTTCCGTTGGCAGGGCCGGCAGGGGCAGGTCAAAGACATCCTGGCCACCATCACCTTAATCCCCGGCACCACGAAATCCGTGGCCTCCTTGCTGGACATCACTGCGCGCCAACAGGCGGAGCAGGCACTCCGGGAAAGCGAGGTGCGTTATCGTCTCCTGGTGGAAACCATGAACGACGGCGTGGGCATGCAGGACGAAAACGGCCGGGTTACCTTTGTCAATCGCAGATTCTGTGAATTGCTGGGGTATCCCAAGGAGGAAATACTCAGACGACATTTGCGCGATTTTCTTGATGCAACCAATAAGGGAATCCTTAGGGAACAGATGGAACGACGGAAGAGCGGAGAACGTCAGGCGTACGAACTTAGCTTGATCCGGAAGGACGGAACCCCCATCACCACCAGCATTTCCCCGGTGCCCATGTTTGACGCGGCCGGCAAATTCCAGGGGAGCTTTGCGGTGATCACGGACCTGACCGCCCGGCGGGAGGGGGAAAAGGCATTCCGAAAATCAGAGGAGACCTACCGTGCGATTTTTGAACACACCGGCACCGCCACCGCCATCGCCGAAGAAGACACCACCATTTCCCTGGCAAACGCAGAATATTTGA
>DYJG01000064.1 GCA_020723225.1 Desulfobacca acetoxidans
TCCCTTTGTCCCATTTCGGCAGCGGGGGGAAGAGTGGGGGGGGCTTGGGGATTGGAAGGGGAATGGGGATGGCCCCCGGTTTTGGCCCTGGTGATGATAAAGCACAGTAGGAATTATTCCGGGTTTTATGATTGGTTGCGTAAGCACCAGATGGGAGGGGGTGCGGGGGAGGGACCGCGTGTCCCATTCCAGCAGCATAGCGGTTGAGCTGATTGGATTTCGTTCCCCTACATCTCGGGTCTGATGATCTCCGGAGATCCTTCCGGCGGTGCTTTCAGGCGGGCGGGAGCTGGGCCTGGTTTCCTCCAGGCGAAGCGATCCGGGACCCGGGCGATCTCCGGGGCCTTCGGCCGGCCGGATCGCCTGGCGGGCATTCTCGAGCCTTTAAAACATTCATCCGGTTTGATAAAATATCCATCCTTGAAGGAAAGTTCTCTTCCATCCCCGCGGTTTCACAATGAGGAGCTCTGATCATGAAAGCGAAGGTCGTTTTAGGCTTGGCGGTTTGTTGTCTGCTTTCCGCCCTTCTCGGTTCGATGATAACCGGGCAGCTCGGGGCCCAGCATACCGTAAGCCCCTACCCGATCACGTTGGAAGTTCGAATTGAAGGCGATCCGCTCCGCGGTCATGCCCTGCAGGCGGAGTCGTGGTACGTTGAGGTACCGACAGGGGGTCTTATTAAGGTTTTCGATCCTTTGCCTGAAAACAAAATGTTCATGCTGACGGACATTAAGACCGGTGGTTCGGTTAATGTCTATGCAGATGAAAACTGCACGATTAAAAAGACAACCGGGGGAACTCTATGGGACTTTTTTATTACAGGCATAGCATTCAAGCCGGGTGAGGGTCTCTGGCTGATAGGCTCATCAGGTACGAAAGTTACCCTTTCCGGCTACTGGGTCGATCTTTGATTCATGAAGGAGAGGAAGATGCAGAAAGCAATTCAATGCCCGATTTGTCATGAGGGAAACCTGGCTCGCATAGAGGAAGCGCGATTGCCCGGAACCCCCGTTCAATGTGGTTACTGTCTGAGTGCCCTGGCGGGCGTCTCTTTTATCATTGCGTTTGGGCTTATGGTTTCAACAAAGGAATTTGGTGCTGTTTACATCGACATCGGTATATTGGTGGGTAATGGAATTGCTCTGTTGATACTGGGTCTTCTCCTTTCTTCCAAGAGAATGGTTTTGCGATGCGAGCATTGCTCGGCACTCTTCCCGGCCTCCGAGAATCCTCCATCGCTGCGGTTTGAGGAAGCGGCCCAGAGAATGCCATAAACGGAATAGATCCGATTATCATAATCCGGCCCGAAACCCTGTCATGTTGATGATAAAAGAAAGAGATTCGGTCTTATTTGGAGATGAAGCGCAAGAATGAATGACATACCGTATACGCCTCCCGCTTATGATAAAGATGCGTTCAATTGCCCTTTTTGCAAAGCCTTCGCGGTGCAAGAAAAGATGACATTGCTCGAGAGGCCAGCTAGTTATACAGGCCGGGGTGAGTGGAAGACGCGCAACGATCTTGAGCTTTTTGTATGCGGTCGGTGTAAGGAATTCTCAATTTGGAAGCGATTCGAAACCGGCAGACTCGGCAACCTTCCCCTCGGCTTTGCATTTAAGCTCATTTATCCTGACACGGCCTCCGCTCCTCTTCCAAACCCCGATCTCCCGGAGGAGATCAAAGCCGACTACATGGAAGCCCGCTCGATCTTGAGCCGCTCTCCTCGAGGAGCCACGGCGCTTCTCCGCTTATGCGTTGAAAAGCTATGCAGGCATCTTGGGGAAAAGGATAAGCTCAATATCGCCATTCAAAATTTAGTAAAGAGAGACCTGGATCCGAGAGTCCAGAAGGCCCTCGATAGTGTCCGCGTTATAGGAAATGATTCGGTGCATCCCGGAGAGTTAAATCTCAATGATGATCCAGAAACAGCTTCCAGGTTATTTGAGCTGGTGAATCATATTGCCAACCAGATGATCTCAATCCCAAAGAGCATTGAAGAGACTTACTCGAAGCTCCCGGAGACGAAGAGGCAGGAAATAGAAAAAAGAGACGGCCGAACCCCCAGCAAAGCCCCCGAAAAAGGTTAAAAAACCACTTTTTCGGTTGCGCCTCCGTGCAATCGGTCTTATTCTCCCGCACAGCCCCGAAGGGCCTTGAGGAGCGCCCCCGGTTACGCGGGCCCGCCAGAAGACAAGCCCCTATCAGCGCACCACCACAACAAAACAATGATCGGTGCCGCGGTCTATCCGCGGAAGGAGGTTTTCGTGATTCTCGGCAAGTATGGCTTTTTGGGTGCGGAGGCTCTGGGCGAAGGATCGGAGGCGTTCAAATATGGCGGCCCGACCCTGGACGCGCAGGTGGGCAAGCTGGACGCGATCATGGACGAGGCGCTGAAGGCCCGCGAGGAGATCCACCGGCGATTCAAGGGAAGTGCTGTATCGGAAGAGATGCGGACGGCCGCGAGAAAACTCATGGACCGATTCAAGGCCGGTGAGACGGGCCCCCGCGCGAAAATGAAGCAGGACATAGACAAGATTCGGGCAGGGCTCAAGAGCGGCCCGATCGGCCATTCCGACATCGTGAACACGGAACGGCCGCCCATGGAATTCGTGCAGCAAGATCGCGCAAACCGGATCGAAGGATACCGCGCCGAATTTAAGCAAATGATCCCCGGCAACCCGGCCCAGGTGACGGCTTGGCTTGAGCAGCTGGCCGCACGTGGCGATCTCGAGGCCTGCCTGGCGCTGCACGCCTTCGCAACGCTTCCGGTGATGTTCCGGGACGTCCTGGCCGGCGCGGTTGATCTGGAGGCCTTGACGGCGCGCTATCGCGCGGCCGCGGATCCGGCGAAGCACGCGGAGCTCGAGGTGATCGCGGCGGTGCAGGCGCTCTTCAACCAAAACAGTGAGACCTGCAAGCGCCAGCTCGAAGAAATCTTCGGCGGGCACCTCGTGGGCATGGATGACGCAATCCGGAGCGTGTGATGGCGGCACGGCGAAAGCGGGTCTCTTTGACCGATGAGGAGCCGGTTTTGGTCGGCAATTTATCGGACCGCGACAAGCGGGGCCGGTTCCAGACGGGCAACCCCGGCGGCCCGGGCCGGAAGGTTGGACCGTACAAGGCGGCGCTGAACCGGGCCGCGACACCGGCGGCGATCAGCAAGGTGCTGAAAAAGATGATCGGGCTGGCAAAGATCGGCGACGTGGCGGCGGCTGGCCTGGTGCTGCGGTATTCCCTGCCGATGCCGCCGAAGGAGGAGCCGGGCGAGCACTTCGACTTGCCGGAGATCAAGAGCGCGGCGGACCTGCCGCAGGCGAGCGAGGCGATCATGACAGCTCTGAGTGCCGGCAGGGTTTCGCCGCCGGCGGCCCATGTGGCGGCCGTGCTCCTTGAGACCTGGCGCAAGGGATTCGAGGCCCTGGAGCTCGAGCGACGGATCAAGGCGCTGGAGGAGCTGCAGGAACTGGAGGGACGCAAGAATGCAACGTGGGATGAATGACCGGCTGAAAAGGCTGGAGGGCGCGGCGGTGCTCTCTGAGCGGAAGCTCCGGGCAATGGCGGCGGAGTACATCGAAAACGGCGGGAACCTGGATCTCGGATCTTTCGAGACCGCGGTCCTCGGCATGACGGAGGAAATTCTTTTAGGGTGTGACTGCAAGCATGGAGGGATTCCGTCCGATCCGGCCGGGTTCAAGGCGGCTCAGAGCCGCGGCTGGACCCGCTATCTGGGCTTGGAGCCGCCTCCTGAGCCGGAATACCCGGATCCCGTGCTCGAGCTCTTGGAGAAGGTGCAGCACCGCCTGGCGGTGCTCCTGCCGCGGCCGGCGAATCCGGACGAGCGGTATCTTTGACAAAACTCCGGATCTTGAACCCCGAAGCGGGAAGCCTGGCGCTTTCTCAACGAGAGCCCGGGGGTCTCACCTTCCCGGCTTCGGTTTGACAAAAACGCGCGTCGAAGGGAAACCCCCGTCTGGATCGCTGGAGAGACGATTGGAACCGGGGCCGCGCCCCCTTCGACGCGCTCTTTTCCCCTCTCTCTGGACGGGACGTCCAAACCTTGCCGGGGGACGGTGTAGCATGCCATGCGCGGTGCCGTCCCCCGGCTTTTCTCATTGTGGAGCTCATGATCAAGGCTTCTTTGACCAAGAGCGGTCATGGATTACGAAGTAGAGCGTTATGCAAAGAATCACAATCGCTTGCTCCATGTTTCACTTCCTTTCAAAAAAGAGCCAACTGGAATGGTAAGGCTTTTCGGGGGAGCCTTTCAAACCCCTGTATTTAAGCGGTTTAGTAAAATGGCCTCTTTTTCTTAAAGAGGCCCTGTCTCATATTCCGATAAACCAAACAGTCCCATGAGGGGACATATTAACTTTGTTTCATACATATCGTCCTAATAAGGGCAAATCTTAAGGACGATTTTGGGGATCCTCCGCATTTTATCATAAAGTTCCCCTCCTCCCGGACCGCACCCTGGCACTGCAACCCCTGTCCGACTTTGGTTGTGATATTGTGCCTTATCGCAACCGAACCCCGCACGGCTTTGGGGATCGCCAGACGCCCTCTTTTCTTTGCCGGCCGTAGGCTGTACCCTCCGCGATGAGAATCATCGAAAGGAGGAATGATTATGGCCTGGAATCAAAAGGAATGGATCGCGTTTCGTAGAACGGTCTGGATCATCTTCGGGAGCTGGTGGGTTGCGGCCTTGCTGCTTTGGTTTGCCGACGTACCATTTTTTAGATCTGCTGCGGCAGGCATGTTTGGTTCAGCCAGTCTTTCAAACATAGACCTAAGCGATGGTTTTAGATTTACCTCTCATAGTTATGGCGGCGGTGACGGAGTAAACGCGGCCTTTTGGGTCTATCTTCTACCTTTCATCGTCTTCTGTTTTTTGAAAATCGCGGTTCCTCTTATTGCAGGGAGACCGGCGGAAGTCTTCAGCCTGTGCATTCGCCAAGCGGGCGTTGAAAACCCGCCAAAGCCTGAAAAAGCATCCGATCCGTCGAGCGCCGATAAAGCAAAGCAGACGAGTTGGTGGTAGTCGCGGACCGCCGCACCCCTGATCGCGAGACATCGCCCGGGACATAATGTCCACGCCGATGTCCGCCGAAACGTATCCCCTGGTCTATAAGGGGAAAACGAGCGAAATAAATTCCGAGGAAACGCGGCCGAGGCCTCCTCTTGATCCCGCGTCCCCTCTCGTTATGATAAGCAAGCAAACAAGCAATCCAGGAGGCAAGCAATGTTGATTTCTTTCTTGTCTCAAAAAGGCGGGGTCGGAAAGTCCAGCCTGGCGGCGCACCTGGTCGGGTACCTGGCGGAAAGCCGTGGCTTTGACGTGGAGGCGGCGGACGCGGATCCCGGTCAAGGCCTCTCCCTCTGGATCCGCCAGGCCCTTCCGGCGGTGAAAGTCCGCCGGGCTTTGACCGTGGAAGAGATCATGGAGCTCGAGGCTTCCGGGGACGGGTACCTTATCGCGGACGGTCCCGCCGGCACGTCCCCGGCTTCGCGGGCCCTGGCGGTCCGGTCCGGCTTGGTCGTGGTTCCCCTGAACCCCGGCCCCCTGGACCTGCAGGCGGCCCGCTCCACCCTCGAGCTGATCGCCCAGGTGAAAAAGACCCGGAAGGACGGGGGCCCGGCCGCCCTGGTCGTGGTGAATCAATTCCGCCCCACCCTGGCGGCCCGGGAAATCCTTGAGCTCGCCGGAGGCCTCGGGGCCCCCCTGGCGGCGGCCGTGGTCTCCCTCCGGGTTGCGATCGTGGATTCCTTCGGAACGTTTACCTGGCGCTTGGGAGCGGTTGCGGCCCCGGCGGCGGAAGAGATCGAGGCCCTATGTTCGGAGATCCTGAAAAATGCCAAGAAAGCCCTTTAGCGAGCGTTTGACCCCGGAACAGGAAGAGATCATCCAGGCCGGGGATCCGGAGGCGAAGATGGAAAGCAAGCCGGCAAAGAAGAAGCTTACAAGCAAGAAAGCAAGAAAGCAGGCAAGTAAGCAACCCGGCTCCGGAGGCCTCCAGGCGGAAGAGTCCCTTCAGCCGGTCACGGTTCGCCTTCCCCGGAGCCTGATTTACCGGCTCCAGCGGGTTTCCCTGGAGCGGAAGCAGGCGGGGGCGGTTCCGGCGACCATGCAGGAAATCATCTCCGCGGCGGTGGGGGAGTGGTTGGATCGAGAGGAATGATAATCTGTCTGAGCCCTTCATTATCATTTTTTGCAAAATAGGTCCTTTTATCATTGCCAGCTAAAAAGGATGGGGTACAATCCGCAATATAAGACCGATTCCTTGACTATTCGGACCTATACACGAAGGGAGCGAATCATGGCGGGGAAAAAGCGGATGAAGGCGATCGAGATCCTCGAGGAGCATGAAATCCAGGCCCTCATTCGGGCCTGTTCGAAGCGGGGCCCGGCGGGGCGGCGGGATCGGGCCTTGATCGCCTTGATGGCCTTCGGAGGCCTCCGGATCGCGGAGGCCCTCTCGATCCGGCCTTCCCAGGTGAAGGTGAAGGATGGGGAAGTCCGGATCCTCGATCTCCTGGGGAAGGGCGGGAAGCGGCGGACGGTCCGGATCATCCCCGGCCGGGAAGCCCCGATCCTCGAATGGATCGAATGCCGGCGGGATCTCGAGCTCCCGAAGCAGGTCAACGTGGAGGGGAAGCGGGTTCCGCCCCCGTTCATTTGCACGATCTCGAAGGGGGAGGAGAAGCAACCCGGCCGGCCGCTCCTTCCGCGGTGCGTTCATGCCATGATGAAGCGGCGGGCAAAGAAAGCGGGCCTCGAGGACCGGCGGATTCATCCCCATGCCCTCCGGCATTCCTTCGCCTTCGAGCTCCACCGGCGGCGGGTATCGGTTCCCGCAATCCAGCAGCTCCTCGGTCACGCCCACCCTCAAATAACCTGGGACTACATCAACCATATTTCCCCGCGGGATGCGGAGGACGAGCTGGAGCGAGCCTTCCAGGCGGTTTGACCCTGGATCTCCTCAAAGAACCCCGTCCCCTGAAGTACGATCCGCCCCCGAAAGGGGGCTTTTTTATTGACACCGTGTTTTTTGTGCGTACAGTAAGGCGCATGGCAAGGCGGTTGTTGGAATAAAGCCCATGAAAAACAAAAAAGCAGAAGGTGCGCTCGAGCAGCTCGCGGAGCTCGCCCGGAGCGCGGACCCTGATCAGCTCTTCGGATCCGCCCGGCGGAAGCGGGAGCGGCTTTTCGTTCGGATCGACGCGGCCCGAAAGCGGGAGATGCAGGCGGCCGCGGAGGTCCTCGATATTTCCGTTTCCGAGTACCTGTTGAGAATCCATGAAGCGGCCTTTCCGGGGATCATGGCGACGCAATCGAAGCGGCGGAAGAAAGCCTGAGATCGAGCAGGCGGGGAGGGACCTGGATGCTGGAACCCGAACGTAACGGGGAAGAGGCGCTGATTAAGGTCAAGCCGTACCGAATCTCCCTGGAGGAAACCCAGCGGGACCTGGAACCCGTTCCCTTGCATCGGGTTTCCCTTTCGCCCGTGCATAATTCGGAGGCGGTGCGATCATCCAATCCGGATTGTCAGTCTTTTGTTCCCCTGGCGCTCAAGGACCGGGC
Organism: Desulfobacca acetoxidans; assembly: GCA_020723225.1. Classification (GTDB taxonomy): domain Bacteria; phylum Desulfobacterota; class Desulfobaccia; order Desulfobaccales; family 0-14-0-80-60-11; genus SURF-52. The sequence continues at coordinate 7,580 of DYJG01000064.1, forward strand.
CGGGGCTTTTCAGGAGATAGGGGCGGTTCCTCTGGATCAGATCGACGCAGTTTTGGCGGAACGTGCGCAGCTCCTCGAGACGGGAGCCTATGTCACGTTGAACACGTTTTACCGGGGGAAGCCCTGCAAAAAGCCCCTCCTCGAGGGGGAAGGGATTATCAGCCTCCAGCGAAAGGCCGGAAATCTCAGGTGGATCACGTGCGCCTGGGCGGATCTCGATTTTTACAAGCTCAACCCTTCGCGAACGCAGGGGGAAATCATCGGGGCGATCATTGACGCGCAAAACGACGGCAAGATTCCCCGCTTTTCGTACCTGCAGGGATCCGGCCGCGGCCTTTGGATCATCTGGAAGATCCTACAACCCGCGGCGGAGCGGCACGGCCGGCCCTGGAAGCTCGAGCCGGCCCGGGCCTGGAAAGAAAACCTGGAGACGTGGGAGAAGATCCAGGCGGGGATTTGTGACGTGTTCGCTCCCCTGGGAGCCGATCCCGCCTCCCGCGATCCGGTTCGGTATCATCCTCTTCTTGGATCCCGATCTCCGAAGGATGGGGCCGGGGAGCCCTGGATCATCCGCCAGAGCGGCGCCAAGGGGGAGATTGTTTATTCCCTCGAGGTCCTTCGGCGGTGGTTCGATCCGGCATGCCTGGCGCTCCGCAATGGAAAGCCCCCGAAGGGGCTGGCGGAGCTCAAGACCGAGGAGGAGCGAAAGGAGGACCGCCGGAAGGGCTTCCGGGGAATGCTGCAGCTCCGGGAGGAGCAGCTCCGGACCCTGGCGGGCTGGCGGGGCGGGATCCCGGCCGGCATGCGTCACCTGTTTTTGCTCACCCTCTCGATCACCTGGAAGGCCCGGAGGATCCCGGACGCGGAGCGGTTCCGCCGGCTCGAGGAGGCCTTCGATCGGCACATTGCAAGCTATACCGACTTCCCTCGATCACGGATTGGATCCGTGATGAATTGTCAGCACCGGATCACGAATCAAACCATTTCGGATTGGTTGGACGTGACGCCGGAGGAGTACGAAAAACTGCAGCTCCTCTACGGGCGAAATCCCCGGTGGCAGGGGCTTCCACCGGCGGCCCGGTTCCAGGTGAAGATCAAGAGCCGGGCGGAGAAGCGGGAGGAGGAGATCGAGATCCGGCAGACGGCACTCAAGGAGATCCTGGAGAAGGCGGGCGGGGAGGTCCTTCCGATCCGGGAGCTCCGGAGCCGGCTCGCCCGGGCCGGTTTTGAGACTTCGAAAAACACGATCGCCCGGGACCTGGACGCCCTGGGGATCGAACGGCCGCGGCCGGGCCCGCGGATCGGAAGGAAGCGGAAGCGGGTTTCCCTGGAGCCCTGCTTTGTTGCGATCGAGCTCCCGGATCTCCAGGAGCCCTCCAGGCTCGCCAGGCTTTACGAGGACGCACGGAAGCGGGGGAAGGTGAATGGAGCCGAGGCGGACCGGCTTTTCTTCTTCAGCGCGGCCCAGGCGGCTCTCCGGAAGGCCCAGGAGGGCCGGATCCGGAACCCGGCCGCGGCCTTCCGGCGGATCATCGAGCAGGAGCTCCGGCCCCATGTTTCCCAGGCAGATGAAGACCGGGCCCGGGCGATTTTGCGGGAATTATCATAAGCCAGGCAGGATTCCCCGTATCGGGATAATTGTCCCATTTCGGCAGCAGGGGACACGAGGAGTGAATTGTCCCATTGTCCCATTTCGGCAGCAGGGGGA
>DYJG01000065.1 GCA_020723225.1 Desulfobacca acetoxidans
TTCCAGGTCCTGGAGACGGCCCCGGAAAACCTGATTGCGGTGATGGCCCGACACCTGGGGGAACGCTATTATTCCTTTCACGATATGTTCCGGGAGGAAAAAAACGATCTCCTGCGGGACCTGCTGCACCATACCCAGGAAGACGCCCTGGGTCTCATTTCCCACAGCTATGAGGAGGCCCGGCCGCTGCTCAAGGCCATGGCCGCGGAAGGGCTGCCGCTGCCCCGCCTCTTCCAGGCCGCCGGGGAAATCACCCTCAATCATTACCTGGTGGAATGTTTGCGGAAACTGGAGACCGCTCCTCACTCCGCCGCCATCGGTGAAGAACTTCTGGAGCTGGTTCAGGAGGCGGCGATTTTGGGGTTGAAGCTGGAATCGGTGCGCGGCGGCCGGATCTTGGGGATGATCATCGACCGCCATCTCCATGACCTGTCCGGGGACTTAAAAGTCGAGAACGCTTCCCGCCTCAATCAATTCCTGGCCCTGATGCGTAAGATCCCCATCACCCTGGAATTGATCGAGGCCCAGAACAGGTTTTTTTCTCTGATGGAAGAACGCTTCCCCAAACTGGCAGGCCGCGCCGCGACGGACACCCATGCCCGGAACCTCTCCCGGCTGCTCATCGAGGTGGCGGAAGCCCTTCATTTCAGCCCGGTGCGGTATTTGAAGCTGTTGGCCTAAAGTTGCCGGGAAGGGAAAATCCCATGAAAAAAATCACCCCCCTGGACCTGACGGGGATCACCACCTATAGCCTGAAAGACCGGCCCTCCAAGGTCAGCCGCCTGGACTTCGGCCGGGCCTGGGTCCCCGGGGGCAGCCTCCGGGAGTTTGCGGACCGCCTGCCGCAGATCCTGGCGGCCGCGGCCTTAAAGGAAGTAGCCGGGGCCTGGGTTAAGGCTCGCCGGGAGAAACGCCAGGTGCTCCTGGGCATGGGAGCCCATCCCTTGAAGGTGGGCTTGAGCCCGGTGATCATTGATCTGCTGCGCCGGGGGCTGATCACCGGCGTGGCCTTAAACGGCGCCGGCATCGTCCATGACGCGGAAATCGCCATGGCCGGGCAGACCTCGGAGGACGTGGACGAGGTCCTGGGCTGCGGCCGCTTCGGCATGGCCCAAGAGACCGGGGAATTCTTAAACCGCGCCATCTCCTGGGGGGCCGGACAAAATATGGGGTTGGGGGAGGCCGTGGGCCGGCGTCTGCTGGAGTCCGATTTTCCGTATAAAGACCAGAGCCTTCTGGCCGCGGCCGCGGAACTGGAAGTGCCCCTGACCGTGCACGTGGCCGTGGGCACGGATATCATCCATTTGCACCCCTCGGTGGACCCGGAGGCGTTGGGCGCGGCCACCCATCTGGACTTTCGCATTTTTTCGGCCCTGGTCAGCCAATTGGCCGGAGGACTATATATCAACCTGGGCTCTGCGGTGATCATGCCCGAGGTCTTTCTGAAGGCCGTCACCCTGGCCCGGAACCTGGGCCACAAATTAGAGCCCCTGACCACCGTCAACCTGGATTTCGTCCAACATTACCGCCCCTTGACCAACGTGGTGCGGCGGCCCACCGCGGGCGTAGGGAAGGGCTATGCCCTGACCGGCCACCACGAACTGCTCTTTCCGCTGCTGGCCGCGCTGGTAATCGAAGAAATGGAGGAAAACCATGCCCACTGACATCGTCATCATCGCCGCCGACCTGCGCCTGGAAGGCTTTCTGACGGACACCCCCGCGGCCAAGGCCCTGGCCGCGGCCCTGCCCATCACCGGCGAGGCCCAGCTCTGGGGGGAGGAAATCTATTTTCCCGTGCCCCACGTGGTCGCGGACCTGGACGACACCGCCACCCCGGTGGTGCACGTGGGCGATCTGGGCTACTGGCCCCCGGGCAAGGCTTTTTGCATCTTCTTCGGCCTGACGCCGGCCAGTGTGCCCGGGGAGATCCGCCCGGCCAGCGCCGTGAACCTGGTGGGCCGCATCACCGGCGACCCCTGCTGCCTCAAACTGGTGCCCGAAGGGGCTACGGTGCGCATCGAGAAGAAATAGTGTAAAATAAAACAATATGAATCTCTTGCAAGAGTCTTTTCTCTGCGTTCTCTGCGTCTCTGCGGTTAAAATGAGCGAGGAAATCACCGCAGAGACGCAGAGGGCGCAGAGAATTTTATGAGATTTGCAAGTGGCTCGTATTTAAAAAACAATCATTCGAGGTTAATCCATGCCGATTTTTGAATTCCGTTGTCAGGCTTGCGGTAATGAATTTGAGAAACTGGTCTTTGGCAGTGATGCGGTGGAATGCCCTTCCTGCCATCAGCCGAATGTGGAGAAGCTGATGAGCGCCTGCTCCGCCAAGGTGGGGTACAAGTTCACCGCCGCGTCCAATCCCAAGGGCGCGTCCTGCGGCGGCTGCTCCGCCACGTCGTGCAGCACCTGCCATTAAGGACTTCTTGGGGAAAAAGGGGAAAAAAAAAGACTTTGAATTGCCAAGGTATTTTTCCTTTTCCCCTCTTCCCCTTTTAACCTTTTAACCCCAAAATTACTGTCATGAACCGAAAACCGAAAACCGAAAACCGAAAACCGTCTTTGCGCATCGGCACCCGGGGCAGCAAGCTGGCCCTGGTCCAGGCCAATTGGGTCAAGGCGCAGCTTGAGGAGCGCCATCCCGGTCTGGCCGTGGAACTGGTGATCATCAAGACCAGCGGGGACAAGCTCAAAGACGTGCCCCTGGCCCAGGTGGGGGGGAAGGGCCTGTTCATCAAGGAGATCGAGGAGGCCCTTTTCGCCGGAGAGGTGGAATTGGCGGTGCATAGCTTGAAAGACATGCCCGCCCTGGTCCCCGAGGGGCTGATGATCGCCGCAGTGCCTCCCCGGGAGGATTGGCGGGACGCGTTCATCTCCAACAATTATGCCCGCCTGGCGGACATCCCCCCCGGGGGCCGGGTGGGCACCGGCAGCTTAAGAAGGCGGGTGCAGCTGCTGCACTTTAGACCCGATCTGGAGATCGTCCCCATCCGGGGCAACGTGGACACCCGCCTCAGGAAGATGGCCGAACAGGGGCTGGATGCCCTGATCCTGGCGGCCGCGGGCCTTTCCCGGCTGGGGATAATTCACGTCAGCCGGAGTTTCTTAACCGATCAGGAGATGCTGCCGGCCATCAGCCAGGGGGCTTTGGGATTAGAGGTGCGGGTTGCAGATACCGAGACCCGGGAACTCATCGCCTTTCTTGACGACCCTGTGACCCACGCGGCAGTGCAGGCCGAACGGGGTTTCCTGGCCCGCCTGGAAGGGGGCTGCGTGGTGCCGGTGGCGGGCCTGGGCCAATTACATAACGGCATTCTCTCCTTTGAGGCCCTGATCGGCGACCTGGACGGCCGCACCATTATTCGCGACCGGATCACCGGCGCCCCGGAAGAGGCCGACTCCCTGGGCCGCACCCTGGCCGAGCGCTTGTTGGACCGGGGGGGCCGGGAAATCCTGGCCCAAATCTTCGGGCGGCCCGTTTGCTAAGGTCTTCGGTCCGCGGTCTTCGGTTTGTTTATCAGCGGTTTATAAGATAATCCCTCATTAAGTCCTTGGCGCTCCCCTAAATTTTATAAAATCGCAGGGTGGGCGTCCCCACCCGCCCTGGGTAAATTTTTTTGCTCCTTGCTTTGCGCCTTTGCGTCTTTGCGTGAGGCCTTCTTTTTTTAGGCAACATCCCGATTGCCGCCGGCATCCAGGCCCTTCCTTAACCCCGGCAAAATTTGTTTCCAGGATTTTTGAATTTTGTTAAAATAACCTAATAACCAGCAAGTTCTGTGGGGATGCAACAAATGGCATGGTGGAAAAAGATTGCTCTGCTAATCATGGTAATTTCGGCACTTAACGCCATATCCTCTGAGTCTTGGGGTTCCGGGCCCGCGTCGGGAGCGCCGGCCCCCAATTTTCTGGTGGAATCGGGGGACAATAAAAAACTCACCCTGGATATGCTCCGGGGGAAAGTTGTGGTTCTCTTTTATGAGGATCGAAAGGTCACCAAAAAGAATATCGAACTGAAAAATGAATTGAAGCAATTGTACCGGTCGCAGCCCGCCGACGTCCAAAAGGAGATTTTCCGGCTGGTGGTGATTGATTGTTCCGAAGCTTACTGGCCCACCACCCCCATCTGGAAGGACCGGCTGGTGGAGAACTCCCGGAAAGAGGGCTTCACCATTTACGGCGATTGGAACAAACAGATGCTCTCGGATTATCAACTTAAACCCGGCGAAAGCAATTTCATCATTATCGATAAGCAGGGCATCATCCGGTATACGGCTGCCAGCAAGATAGAGAACGGCCAATTCGAGAAAATCAAAGGTATGCTATTCTCCCTGGTGCAGAAGGATAACAGATGTGCGGCGAGATAAACCCGTTCCCCCTCCGGAGAGTGCCGGCCACCTGCTGCGCCATCTTCCGCGATTTTGTCTCCCATCGATCAATTTAAGTCGTCGCCGGGAACCTGAAAAGGCTCCAGGATAAGATGGCTAAGTGATCCTCCAACCCTTCCCCGACCTGGAACGTTTAAGCCTGGCCGCAGCCCAGCTTTTTGCCCGCTTGGCGGCGGAGGCGGTTAAAACCCGGGGGCGCTTCAGCGTGGCCCTGTCCGGGGGGAGCACGCCCCGCCGGACTTACGAAATATTGGCCCAACCCCCTTACCGCGATGAAGTGCCATGGGGTTGCGTCCACGTCTTCTGGGGAGACGAGCGCTGCGTGCCTCCCTCCGACTCGAGGTGCAATGCTTCGATGGCTAGGGAGGCCTGGCTGAATCACGTGCCGGTGCCTTCCACCCAGATCCATCCCATCTCCTGCCATCCCGCGCAAGAGATCGGGGCCCGGGAATATGAATCGCTCTTCCGGGATTTCTTCGGGGGAAAGCCGCCCCGTCTGGACCTGGTTTTTCTGGGGCTGGGCGCGGACGGCCACACTGCGTCCCTCTTCCCTAATAACGCCGCACTTAATGAGCGGGAGCGCTGGACCGCGGCCGTGCAGGTCCCCGGCGAGGACATCCGCAGGGTCACATTAACCCCGGTTATAATCAACCAGGCCGCAGTAGTGGCTTTTATAGTGGCGGGCGCGGCCAAGGCCGGCGCGCTCAAAGAAGTGCTGCAAGGCCCCCGGGACCCCCGGCGCCTGCCCGGGCAACTGATCGAGCCGGAAAATGGCGAACTTTATTGGCTGGTGGACCGGGACGCGGCCCAAGCCATGTCGTAAGAAGATTCACCACAGAGACACAGAGGCACAGGGATACACAGAGAAATAATTTATAGTTTTGGCGGCTCGCCGCCAAAACTATAAAATTATCTCTGTGATTCTCTGTGTCTCTGTGCCTCTGTGGTGAAATTATTTTTCCTTTCCCCCGAAGATCCAGCCTGCGCCAAAAGTCAGAAAGGTGCCCAGCAGCAGCAGCCAGGTCCAGCCCAGGGGGAAGATTCCCTTTTCGGAAAGGATCAACAGCGCCAACATGCCCAGCGCGGAAAGGGCCATGGCCGCGACGTTGACCAGGTTGCCGCGCCTTTTGGTGAGCAGGCCCAGGAGAAAGACCCCCAAGAGTGACCCGTAGGTGACCCCGCCGATTTTAAACGCCAGCCAGAGGAATTTTTCCAGATGGCTGAAAAAGTAGGCGATACCGGCCAGGATCACTCCGAACACCACTACGCAGATTCTGGAAATTAAGAGGTAATGGCGTTCGCTTCCTTCTTTGTAAATCACCGGGCGGTAAATGTCCGTGACAAAGGAAGAGGTGAGGGAACTTAAAGGGGAGTCGATGGATGCCATGACAATGGCCGCGAGCATCAGCCCCCTTAGCACGGGGGGCATGGCCTGCTCGATGAAATGGGGAAAGATCTGGTCCAGTTTCGGTGGCAAAGGCAGGGCCGGATGCTGCACATAAAAGGCATAAAGGCAGGCGCCGAGGCAAAGAAAAATGGCCATCACCAAAAAAGAGCCGATGGGAGTCAGGAGCATGGTTTTCTGGCTTTCGCTCCGCGTTTCCACGGTGAGCAGCCGCTGCATGGTCTCCTGGTCGGCGCCGAAGGCCGCCATGGAGCCGAAGAAACCGTTTAGAGTCGCCAGCACCAGGAGGTTGGGGTCCGTGAACAGGGTTTTTAAGAACACCGGCCAGCCGGAGGCCGCCGGGGACGGCCCCCAGTTGAAGATATTAAGTTTGCCCGCGGCCCCGGCAATATCGAAAACGGCTCCGGCGCCGCCGTCGACGCGGTTGAGAAGAAAGACGATGGCCGCTGCTCCGGCGATGGTGAAGGTCAGGGCCTGTACCACGTTGGTCCAGACCACCGCCTTGATGCCGCCCCAGGCGATATAGAGGATGCAGATGATGGAAAACAATAGGATGGTGGGCACCAGCGGCACGCCGATCAACACGCTCACCGCCAGGCAGGCCACCAGCAGCCGGACCCCGGAGGCCAGGAGACGGGTGATGAAAAAGAGGATGGAGCCCGCGATCTGGGTCTCCGGCCCGAAACGGTGTCCCAAAAATTCGTAAATGGAGGTGCAATTGTAACGATAAAAGGCCGGGATGAACAGAAAGGCAATTACCACCCGGGCTCCAAAGGAACCGATGAAAAACTGGGCGTATTCCCAGTTCTCCATGTAAGCGATAGCGGGCACCGAGATCAGGGTGACCGCGCTGATTTCCGTGGCCACGAAAGAGAGGCAGGCCGCCCACCAGGGGATTTTACGCTTTCCCAGGAAAAAGTCGGCGGTGGATTTTTCTTCCCGGCCGCAGTACAACCCCACCGCCACCAGCACCAGGAGAAGCACGGCCAGAACCGCGTAATCCTGCCAGGTGAGGCTGCTGGAGCAGTATAAAAGATTTTGGATTTCCATGAGAACCAGGCTATTGTAGCAAAAAAAGACGAGCCTCTGGCAAAAGTCTTTTCTCTGCGTTCTCTGCGTCTCTGCGGTGAAAAAATCGGTAATTTAAACCGCAGAGACGCAGAGTGCGCAGAGAACTGAGTATTTTGAAAGTGGCTAAAGACGATAAAAAGCTGATTTTGGGGTCTGAAACTCCATGCTGATCACCGCCATCGGAACAGAACTGGAAAGTCTGGGAGACCCCTCCCGGGCCGCCAATCTCCAACGGTTTTTCAAGACCGGGCCGGGAGAATATGCCGAGGGGGATAAGTTCCGGGGCATCCGCGTCCCGGTTTTGCGGGCTTTAGCCAAAAAATATCAGGACGTTTCCCTGGCTGCAGCCGCGGGGTTGCTTCAGTCCGAATTCCATGAAGACCGGCTGCTGGCCTTGTTCATCCTGATCCGCCATTATTATCGAGGCGATCAAATCGTCAAAGACCGGATCCACCGCCTCTACCTGGAAAACACATGCTTTGTCAACAACTGGGACCTGGTGGACCTCTCCGCGCCGCATCTTTTGGGCCATTACCTGGCAGGGCAGCCCAAGGAGCTGCTCACCCGCCTGGCTGCGTCCGGGAACCTGTGGGAGCGGCGCATGGCCGTTCTTGCCACTTTCTATTTCATTAAAAACCATGACTTCGACGAGAGCTTGAGGCTGGCCCTTATGCTGCTGCACGACCCGGAGGATTTGCTCCACAAGGCCGTGGGCTGGATGCTCCGGGAAGTGCAAAAAAGGGACAATGGAAAAGCGGAAGCTTTCCTGCAAAAACATTACCGCCAGATGCCCCGGACCATGCTCCGGTATGCCATCGAGAGGCTGCCCGAGGAGCGCAGGCAGGCGTATCTGAAGGGAACGGTGGGGTGAGTTCGTAAAAGATTAACCTCACGCAAAGACGCCAAGGCGCAAAGAGAGACGCAAGATAGTTATGATGACGTTGGAAGAGCTGGTGGGCCAGCGGTTGGTGATCGGCATTCCCGGAACTACCATCACCCCGGAGATCGTCCGGCATTTTCAGGAGCTGCACGCAGGCGGGCTGATCCTCTATCGCATCAATTTCGAAAATCCCCGGCAACTCAAAAAGCTGATTACCGATCTGGAGGAGGCCCTGGGGCGAAAGCTCCTGGTAATGGCCGACCACGAAGGCGGCCGGGTCATCATGTTCCGGGAGGGCATCACCGTATTCCCGGACAACCTGGCCGTGGGAACTGCCTGCAAGGTGGAATACGCCCAAAAGCAGGGGGAGATCGAGGCCAAGGAACTGCGCCGCCTGGGGCTGGACGTGAACCTGGCCCCGGTGCTGGATGTCTTAACCGATGCATACAGCCCGAACATCGGCATCCGTTCCTACGGCCGGGATTGGCGCCTGGTGTCGGAGATGGGCGCGGCCCGCATCAAAGCCATGCAACGGCACGGGCTCTCCGCCAGCGCCAAGCATTTTCCAGGCAAGGGCCACGCGCCGGTGGACGCCCACCTGGGGCTGCCTGTCATCCCCTCTACCTGGGAGGAAATGAAAGAGGTCCATCTTCAACCTTTTGTGGCAGCAATTGAGGCCGGAGTCGATCTGGTGATGTCCTCCCATCCCTACTACCCCCGGCTCGATCCCGATCCCCGGATGATCGCCACCTTTTCCAGAAGGATCATTTACGATTATCTCCGGAAAGAGCTCAACTTCCAGGGGGTCATTGCCAGCGACGATCTGGAGATGGGCGCCATCAAGGCGATCTGCCCCATCGGCGAGGCCGGGGTGTTGGCTACGCAAGCGGGGCATGATCTGCTGCTGGTCTGCCATGACCCGGAGGCCCAGAAAGAGGTTTTTTATGCGCTGCTCGAAGCCTGCCGCAGCCGGCGGCTGCCCTTAACGGAACTGGAGGAGAGCGCAACGCGGATTAACAAGATGCAATCCCAACGGGAAACCAGGTTTGCCGGGGGAGAACCCGGGGCGGAACCGGAAGGCTCCGACCTGGCCGCGGCCATCTGCCGGGAATCCGTCCGGGTGCTGCAAGATGAGAAAAAATTACTGCCCCTCAAACGGGGAGAAAAAAGAATCGGTGTGATCTTTCCCAGATTTTCCTCTTTTGATGCCAAGATCATGATTGAAAAGGAAGTCCTGCAGGAAGAGGAGTTCCTCCGCCGGGAGTTTCATAAATTCGGTCTTAATCCCGAAATTCAAATCGTTGCCAGCGAACCGGCGGCGGCAGAGATTCGGAAGGCGATAAGCCTGGTAAAAAACTCCGATTTGACCATCCTCTTCTGCTTTGACGCCCACCTCAATCCCGCGGATAAAAGACTGCTGGAGGCCCTCCAGGACGCGGCCCCGGAGCTGGTGGTGGACCTTCTGCGGGACCCTTATGACGCAGACTTTATCCGGCCGGGCGTCGCCTGCCTCACCGATTTCGGCT
>DYJG01000066.1 GCA_020723225.1 Desulfobacca acetoxidans
TATCATCCCCCAACTCTTCCCATTCCTGATCCGGATATGGCTGGCACTTGTCAATGTGAAGAATGTCAGCCTCCCGGTCGTATTTGAAAGTCAATTTCGCTCCCATTCTCTTGCTCCTTCCGCCAGTCTTCGGGCCATGTAAGCGGTGACGACAAAATGTTCGGGGCTTAAGCCGCTGGAAGATAACACCACCACTACCACGTGTTTACCGCCCCGCACGGTATCAAACCAGCGGGAAAACAGTCTAGCGTTGGCAAGACGTGAACTGCGGCGCACCAAATCGGGATCAAACAGGGTTTCGGATATACAATTCCGGTGCTCTGGAAATAAGTCAGGGTGCCGCTCAGCGATGTGCTTTTCTCGCTCGGAAGTAAGCTCAACTTCCCCATTAAAATAAGGGCAAAAGAACTTGGGCACTTAGGATTCCAGTTCGTTTCTCAAGGGGCTATCTTGCCTATTGATTTAATAAGCTTTACCCAAGGGTTTTTCAAGAGGTCTTTGGGGGCCGGCTTGCGGTCTCCCACCCCACTCCTTCACCCCATCCCCCACCAGCAGTGCCGCCACCGGCGTGATATGCAGCAGCAGCCGGTCGATGGTGGCCCGGACGTACATGTCGAATTCCGCCGCGGAGGTGGGGGCCACCGCGTAGGCCACCAGAACGGCCAGGAGGTTGCCGCCTAAGAACAGCGCCGGGAAGAGCCGGGGAGAGCGCCACAGGCCCCGGCCGCTAAAGATCAGCGCCAGAACTGCGGCGGGCCACAGGAGGCCGAAAAAGAAAGGATCCACCAGAGCCCGAAGGAAATAAGGAATGGATTCCAGAAGCTGGTGGGGATAGAGGTTCCGGACGTGATCCGCGCCCATCTCCAGGTGCCTGAAGGCCGCAAACAGCCGCCAGGGCAGAAAGCCCGCGGCCAGGCCCAGGATGGGAATTCCCAATTTCAGGACGCGCATTTTCCAGTCCGGAGGCCGCAGCCACACCAGGGTCAGGAAAGCCGCCAGGAGAATGGTCCCGGCCAGGGGCGGGCCTTCGTATTTGCACCAGGCCAGGCCCGCAAAAAAGGGAGCGGCCAGGGCCAGGGCGCCTACGGGGGCGGCGTCCATCAGCCATAAGTACAGCAGGCCCACCGCTGCCAGGGCGAAATAGGCCAGGGGCAGGTCCGCGTAGGCAATGAAGAGATGGGAGATGAAAACCGTGCCGTTTAAGGCGAAAAACGCGGTGACCCCCAAGGCCCGGGTGCGGTTAAGGCCCATCCTCCTAAGGAAGGAATAGAGCATCCCCAGGAGCAGAGCGCCCCAGAAGGGGAACAGGCCCTGAGCCAGGTGGTCCTTCACCTCCCCCAGGCAGAAATAGAGATAGCTCAAAAGCAGGGGCACTAGATTGGGGTAATAGTTGTGGGCCTCGATGCAGGTCAGGTCCATGCCCCCGGTCTGGTAAAACAGCTTGGCCTTGCAACCCCAGGTGGCGATGGTGTCCCAAGCCCACATGGGGTAAATAACGGCCCGGAAGTAGGCGAAAAGCAAGACCGCGGACAGTAAACCGATGAACACCCAGTCCCACACCTGGAAAGGGGCGGACGAAGGGGCCGGGATGGTGGAGGGGGCGGATTCCGGCCCTCCGGCCCTTTTCCTTACTATCATTTTTAACGCCACGAGTAAGAAAGCCCCGGCCAGGGGCGGGACCAGGATCGGGATCAGGCTGAAGGGGTGGCCCCACCAGGAGAGGAGCAGCATCCACAGGGTGAGGACCACCGCACCGATACCGAAGCTGTAAGAGAGACTTTCCAGCACCCGGAATCCCCGGGGATTTGGAACCAGCAGGGCAAAGCCGAGGTAGCCCAGAAGAAAAACGCTCCCAAGGCCTAAGGAGAAGCGGAGGAGAGCCAGGGCGGTGTCAATCATGGAACTTCCCCGGGAGCCGTTCGTAATCCACTTTAAAGACCAGACCCGGACCGGGGACCGGCAACAGCAGGAAAGCCGCGGATTCGGCCACCGCGTCCTGGCTCTTCCAGGGCTTCTTACCCTCCCGGACCACCAGATAGGAAGCCTTTTCCTGGCGCAAGGCATGAAAGAGAAACGAAGGAGGCGCCGCCGGCGACAGCAGTACGTGCTTCCGGGGGGTGAGATGGTACCGGGCCTCGATCTCCTTGCCCGCCTCATAATTATCCAGGAAGATATAGGTATCCCGGGGAGGGATGACCGCGGCCAGGGTAAGGGCCCACCGGTAAAGTGGGTCCTCCTGCCGCACCGCGGTCCCGGTGCGCCCGCTCGCCACTCGCCAGGCCATTTCCTTAACGTCCGGGGCGTAGTACCAGGCCAGCCAGATTGTTTGTCCGACCCAGCAGCCGATGACCAGCCAAAACAAACAGTGGCGCCAGTTTCTCAAGATGCTCATCGAGGGGGGGAAAAGGGGAAAAGGGAAAAAGGGAAAAAGTTCCTCATGGACCAGTGGCCCACCTGTAAAGCATGAAAAGTCTTGCCCCCCCTCACCCCGGCCCTCTCCCCCCGCCAGTTAGCGGCAGGGGGGAAGGGTACCCCCTGGGCGGGGGGAGAGGGAGTAAGTCCCAGGCATACCTTTGCTTTTACTGGCCACTGACCACTGGCCTCTGGCCATTTTTCATAACAGGGGAAAGAGTGGTAGATTTTCAATGATTTCATTTGCTTTCCCTTTTCCCCTTTTAACCTTTTTCCCTCTTCCCCCCGCTTTAATCCCAAAACCGGAAGCGGACGATATGGAAGACCGCGGCGATGCCGTCCCGCCAGGTGATCTTTTTGCCGTGGGCGTAGTCCCGGCCATGGTACTGGATGGGCACTTCGTAGATGCGGCAGCGCTGCTTGGCGACCTTGGCGGTAAGTTCCGGCTCCACTCCGAAGCGGTTGGATTTGATGGAGATTTTTTCCAGAACTTCCGCCCTGAAGACCTTGTAGCCCACTTCCATGTCCGAGAGGTTTAGATTGGTGAACATGTTGGACAAAGTGGTGACCACCTTGTTGCCCATGTAATGCCAGAAAAACAGGACCCGGTGGGGGCGGCCGCCGATCATGCGGCTGCCGTAAACCACGTCCGCCACGTCCTCTTCGATGGGGGCCAACAGCGCCGGGTAATCCACCGGCCGGTATTCCAGGTCCGCGTCCTGGATAATCACCACGTCGCCGGACACCTGGGCGAAGCCGGTGCGCAAAGCCGCTCCTTTGCCCTGGTTGCGGTCGTGGTAAAAAGTCCGGACATTGTCATATCTGTCGGCCAACCTGGCCAGAATGTCTCGGGAGCCGTCGATGGAGGCGTCATCCACGGCGATGATCTCTTTGTCGTAGGGGGCCTCCTGCACCAGCCGGAAAATTTCTTCAAGGGTGTCTTTTTCGTTGTACACCGGAATGACGATACTGAGTTTCATGCGATCGTTATCGCTCCTGTTTGCGTCTTTGCGCCCTGGCGGTCATGGCGGGAAAAAAATTTTCTCGCAAAGACGCAAAGGGCGCTTAAGAATAATTTTTTATTATAGACCTTAATTCAGAGAATGAGTTAGGTTTTTTTCTTATGATTCAGCCGCCGATGCTCACCATCTGGCGGCAGGGGTGGAGGGTCTCCGGATCGGAGAATTTAGGCTTCCAGGCCTTGAGATGAACCGCTTCCCGGAAGAGCCGCCCCAAAGCCGCATCGCTTGCCCCCTGGCGGAGCGGCCCCTTGAGGTCCAGCTCGGCCTGGCCGAACAGGCAGGGGCGCAGGCTGCCGGCGGCGGTGAGGCGGAGGCGGTTGCACTCCGGGCACTGGTGCTCGCTGATGGCGCTGATGAACCCCAGCTCCCCCTTAAACCCGGGAAAGCGGAAGATCCGGGCCGGCCCCCCGCAGCTCGTCCGGCACACCGGCTCCCCTCCTCCCAGGGCCGCCAGGCGCTGTCGCACCTCGGCCATGGGGAGGAAGTGGCGCTGCCATTTCCGCCGGGACACGGTAGGCATGAATTCGATGAACCGCACCTGAAAAGGGCGCTCCCGGGCCAGGTAAGCGAAATCCAACAGTTCGCCGTCGTTTAAGTCCTTTAACACCACGCAATTGATCTTGATGGGGTGAAACCCCAGGGACGCGGCCTGCTCCAGGCCGGCGAGCACCTCCAGAAAATGGTCGCCGCCGGTGAGTTCCCGGTAGCGCTCTCTTTTAAGAGTGTCCAGGCTGAGGTTGAGGTGGCGCAGGCCCGCAGCGTGCAGGGCCGGTGCCAGTTCCTTCAGGCGCACGCCGTTGGTGGTGAGGCAGACTTCTTTGAGGCCCTTAACCTGGTGCAGGTTCCGGATAAATTCCACTACGCCTTTGCGCACCAGGGGCTCGCCGCCGGTGACCCGGATCTTCAAGATGCCCTGGGCCGCGGCCACCCGGGCCAGGCGCAGCATCTCTTCGTAACGGAGGATCTCCGGGGCCGGCAGTTTCTCCCATTCCCCCTCTGCGGGCGCGCAGTAGAAACAGCGGAGATTGCAGCGGTCGGTGATGGACAGCCGCAGGTAATTGACCGGCCCTAATGGGTTTATTGTGGCGCTTTTTTCCATGACCAAAAACTTCTTATACTATTTTACCTTTTCGCAATCAAACATGGGAGGAGAATTTTGCCTTGACAGGAAACGGAGTCCGCCATATGCTGTGGCCATAGAGAAGATGGGTACCCCTTACGGGGTTTAATAGGGAAGCCGGTTCAAGGCCGGCACGGTCCCGCCGCTGTAGCCGGGGACGAAACCTGCAAGGCCACTGTTTCCTTAAGGGAGACGGGAAGGCGCAGGGACTAGGGTAATCCGGAAGTCAGAAGACCTGCCCATCCGTTTGGCCGAGGTCCCCGTGGCAGGGACTGAAGGCCGGTCCGGGGTCTTGTGCCTCGGACCCCCCTGGGATTAAGAAAGCTGGGCGCCATCCCTGGGTCTTTACGGACCCGGGGTTTTTTTTGCCCAGACGCGGCGGGCGCCAGGGGGATAGAAGTGAACAGTAAGCGGTGAGCAGTGAGCAGTGAAAAGCGGTTGCCCCGATTTTTTTACTGCTCACTGCTTACTGCTCACTAAACTAAAAAACGGAGGTTTTTATGAAAGACGGACTGATCGTGTACCTGGTGAGCACCCCCGGCCTGCCGGAGGAGTTCGACGCGCCCGCCGCCGTGAAAGACCTGGGCTATCCGGCGGACCGGGTGGAAGTGGTGGCCCCGGACCAGGGGTTCTTCACAGTGGAGGACGCCTGGCATTTTCTCCTCACCCGGGGTTGCGGCCGCATCCGCCTGGTGGTGGGGGAAGCCGAGGGGCCGGACCACCTGCGGCCCCTGGGACCCGCCGTGCGGTTGTGCGGGTAAAAAGATTCACCACAGAGGCACAGAGGACACAGAGATTCACAGAGAAAAATTTAAGGCTGTGGCGCTAAAGCGCCACAGCCTTAAATTTTTTCCCTCTGTGAAACTCTGTGCTCTCTGTGTCTCTGTGGTTAATTCTTTTCACTCCACCCGGAATTCCACGGTCTTCTGGTCCTGGCCGTAGCCGGTGCTGATAATGGTAACCAGCGTATAAGTCCCCACCGCGGCGTTGGGCGGCAGTTGGAAGTTGATATCATGGTCAAACGCGCCGTTGTATGAACGGGTATCCGTGGACTTGATTTTGCCCAGGGACTTTCCCTGGAAGAAGATCTCCCGGGTGATGGTCACCGGGATGGCGATCTGCTCCGGGGTGAGCAGCGTATAGCCGGTGGACAGCACCAGGGTGTCGCCGGGCCGGGCCTTTACGGGCCTGATGCTGCACCGGTCCATGCGGATGACGCAGCCGCCGGTGGGACAGTAGTTTTCCCGGGACACGGTTTCTTCCCGGCCCAGGCGGCGGGTCTCCCGGGCGGTGCCCCACAGGGCCCAGTTTTTGCCGTCCAGGGGCAGCTCCAGGGCCGCGGCCGGAATGCTCCAGGCGGCCGCGATGATGAGCATGAGGCCGATGATTAAACCTGTTTGTCGAGGTGTTTTCATATTGCGCTCCTTAAAGGAAAGTAAAAAGTAAAAAGTAAAAAGGCAAAAAAATCGCTCGTATCATCGGCGCAATAATCGTAAATGTAACTTTTTACCTTTTTACTTTTTACTTTTGCCTTAAATTACGGTCCGCCGGGGAGATACCGCCTGGCGCCCATGAAGGAGACCCGCCAGACCTCCGCGTCCAGGCGGCTGATATACACGCCCTTGGGAGAGGCGTGGATGAACCGGCCATCGCCCAGATAGACGCCGTTGTGGCAGACCTGCTCCGCATAAGCCGGGTTGAGCATCCCGGCCATAAAGTATTTGCGGCCCCGGGCCGTCTGGCAGTAGCGGTTAAAGTAGACCACGTCCCCGAATCGCAGGTTATGGAGGGCCACCGGCTGCCCTGTTTCGAACTGTTGGGCCACGGTGCGGGGCAGATTGATCCCGGCCTGGTGGAAAGCGCTCTGGATCAGCCCGGAGCAGTCCACCCCGGCCGGGGTGGTCCCCCCGGAGCGGTAAGGCGCGCCGTGAAAGCTGCCCAGGGCCTGGTCCAGGGCCGCCTCCTGGGAGGTCCGGGAAGGCGGCGCCGGCGGCGGCGCAGGCGCGACCTGGGGCCGGGGCGGCTGCGGGGCGCCGCAGCCGGCCAGGAGCAGAGCGGCGATCAGGGCTTGAGCAAGGAAATACCCCAGTTTTCCGGCCAGACGCCGCAAGGGCTGGAATAAAGCTGCAAAGCCAGGGGCCATATTGCCACCGTCCAGTAAATCCCATTATAAGGGATTGGAATGCGGTGGTAAAGGCCAAGAAGCTATCAGCTATCAGCGGTCAGCTTTCAGCTTTTTATTTTTTTAGCTGAAAGCTGACTGCTGGAAGCTGATAGCTCTCATTTTTCTTCCATTTCCAGCCGGGGAAAGAGGGGCGGTCCTTTTTTCAGCAAACTGCCAGGCAGCAAACGGTCCCATTTCAAGACCTGGGAGAGCGGGAGATCCCAGAGGCTCAGACCCAGGCCCAGTTGTTCGCTCATCTTTAAAGCGCTGCCGGGCATCACCGGCCGGAGCAAGGCAGCCAGCCAGCGCAGGCCCTCCAGGAGGTGGTAGAGCACCGTGTCCAGGCGCTGCGCTTTTCCCGGGTCCTTGGCCAGTTCCCAGGGCGCACATGTTACGATGTAGCGGTTCAGGTGGTTGATGAATTCCCAGACCCGGGCCAGGGCCTTGGGGAACTCCAACTCCGGGAAAAGCCGGAGAAAGTCCGCGGCCATGGCCTGGGCGTCCGCGGCCACGTCCTTGTCCGCGGCCTCCGGCACTCCCGGGTGCGGCACCACGCCTTTGCGGTATTTAAAGGCCATGCCCAGGCTGCGGGCGAAGAGGTTGCCCAGGTCGTTGGCCAGGTCGGCGTTGATGCGGGTCCTTAAGGCCTCTTCGCTGAAATGGGCGTCCAGGCCGTAGACCATCTCCCTTAAGAAAAAATACCGGATCTGGTCGATGCCGTAGTGCTGGGCCAGGTAGCCGGGCTCCACAACGTTCCCCAGGCTCTTGGACATCTTCCCCTGGGGCATCTGCCAGTAGCCGTGGACGTTGAGGTGCCGGAAAGGCTCCACCCCCGCGGCCTTCAGCATGGTGGGCCAATAGATGCCGTGGGGCTTCAGGATGTCCTTGGCGATGAAATGCTGCACCCCCGGCCAGAAGCGGGGATAAAACTCGCCTGCCGGGTAATCCAGGCCGGTGAGATAGTTCAGCAGCGCGTCGAACCAGACGTAGGTGACATAACGCTCGTCGAAAGGCAAAGGAATGCCCCATTCGATGCGGCTCCGGGGCCGGGAGATGCAAAGATCCTCCAGGGGCTCCTTGAGGAAGGCCAGGGCCTCGTTACGGTAGCGCTCCGGCCGGATCCATTGGGGATGGGCTGCAATGTAATCAATCAGCCAATCCTGGTAACGGCTCATGCGGAAGAAGTAGTTCTCTTCCTTGATGTACGTGGGCGCCACCTGGTGGTCCGGGCATTTGCCGTCAATCAGGTCCCGCTCCAGGTAGAAGGTCTCGCAGCCGTAGCAATAAAGCCCGCCGTATTCCCCGTAGTAGATGTCGCCGGAGTCGTGGACTTTTTGCAGAACTTGTTGGACCACCCGGACGTGCTCCGGGGAAGTGGTGCGGATGTAGCGGTCGTAGCTGATGTCCATCTCGTCCCAGGTCCGGCGGAACTGGGCGCTGATGCGGTCCACGAATTCCTTGACGGGGAGGCCCGCTTTTTCCGCGGCCTCCATCACTTTTTCCCCGTGTTCGTCCGTGCCCGTCTGGAAGCGGGTTTCCTCCCCCAGGAGGCGGTGGAAGCGGGCCAGGGCGTCGGCCACCACCGTGGTGTAGGCATGGCCCAGGTGGGGCTCGGCGTTGACGTAGTAGATGGGCGTCGTGATATAGTAACTCATAGTTTTTCAGAAAGAGGCCAGAGTCTTGGTTCAGTAATCGGTGATTAGCAATCAGTTTTCTTTGGCCAGTTTTTACTGATTACCAATCACTTGACAAATTAGCTATTAATGTTTCTCGATTTTATAAAGTTGGAGAAATTGGTTTTCAAGCTTAGACTTTTTATCACCTAACTGCTTTTCTAAATCAGTTATTTCCTCATGGAGATTGGAAATATTATCTATGAATAAATCATAGTCTTCCCCAGGTGGGATCGGAATATAAATATCTTTTAATTGATCATATTTAATCTCAGTCGATGACGATCCGGATACCAATCGTAGCATTGCTTCTTTGATAAAATTAAGGTTAAGAATATAATATAGGTAAAGAGGTGGAACTTTTGACCGAACAACAATAAATCTACTTGTACAAACTGTCCCATCATATTCAGGTGGAACTATAACGATGCTTCTTTTAGCATTTATAGAGTTGCGATGATTCGGGATAAGGATATTGTTTTCTCTGATAATATATTTAGCCCTCTGTGGCAAGTCGCAAACTCTGTGCATGGAGTAATTTAATATTTCTCCTGATCTTTTATCAGTATCACTAACCTCAATATATTTTACAATATTTCTGTTATTTTTAGATCGACTTATAAATTCTGAAACAGGAGTAATTAACTCTGTAAGAGGGACGGCATGTCCAGATTCCTTTACCATCCTTAATCTCTCAGCATGTTCTCCAGGTTTATAATATAATGGATCTATTCTATTATTTCTTTTTAACAATGATGCCTTGAAAAGATTCTTTTTATTTTTTTTC
The DNA here is from genome assembly GCA_020723225.1 of Desulfobacca acetoxidans. Taxonomy (GTDB): domain Bacteria; phylum Desulfobacterota; class Desulfobaccia; order Desulfobaccales; family 0-14-0-80-60-11; genus SURF-52. The sequence continues at coordinate 9,179 of DYJG01000066.1, forward strand.
TTAAATCTTTCTAATATTTCAGGAAGGTCATTGGAATTTGTTTTTCTTCCTGCAACATCATATCCAACATTTTCT
>DYJG01000067.1 GCA_020723225.1 Desulfobacca acetoxidans
CTGGCCGTCCATTTCCCGGAGGAGGTTTTCCACGATAATATCCGATTCGTAGTGGGCCACGGCCCCGGCCTTGGAGGTGGGGACGTTGGTGGCGTCGCCCACGATGTACATGCCTTCGTACTTTTTGGACTTCAAGGTATGGTGGTCGGTGTCCAGGTAACCCATGGGATCGCCGATTTCGCTGTCGATAATCACCTGGGCCCCGAAGTTGGGGGGAATGGCCACCAGCAGATCGTAGTTGACTTCGTCGCCTTTGGCCGAGGAAATTATCTTCTTCTCGGCGTCGACTTTAGCGATATCAAAGTTCGGGGTGATCTTGATGTTCTTTTCTTCGCAGAGTTTGGTCAAGGCCGCGGTGGCCACCGGTTTGGTAAAGGCCCCGGAGAGCGGCGTCACCAGTTCCAGCTCGATGTCGTCCCGCACCCCGTTGACCGTAAAGAACCAGTCGGCCATGAAGATGAACTCCAGAGGAGCCACCGGGCATTTGATGGGCATTTCCGCGATATTCAGGACCACTTTGCCCTTGCGGAAATACTTCCATCTCTTATATAGGGCGATGGCGCCGTCGGGAGTATAAAAATCATGGATGTCGCCCCGCCAGCCTTCTCTCATGCCCTCGATTTCGTCGGGCATGATGCGGCACCCGGTGCCCACCACCAGCCAGTCATAGTCGTAGCTGCCCTTCTTGGTCTTAATCTTCTTTTTCACCGGGTCGATGTTGGTCACTTCGTCCAGGACAAAGTCGATGCCGGGGAGGACAAAATCCATCTTGGGTTTGATGCACTCCTCAGGCTTGTAAACGCCAAAGGGGATAAAGAGCCAGCCCGGCTGGTAGTGATGCTGCCGGTCCCGGTCAATGACGGTGATCTTCCAATCATCATCAAGCTTCTCCCGCATTTTGGTGGCCACCATGGTGCCACCAGCTCCATAACCCAGAATAACCAGTTTCTTCATAGGCCCGCCTTTCTCGTGATTAATCCAGCCCTTCCTAAGGGGCCAGATCTTGTTCACTTGTGTTAATGTAAGCACTAAAGCCGGTAAAGGAAGTGCTAAAAGACCTTAGACGAGGCTGGGCGCCTGATGCGGCGCCGGCTCCCAGCCCCGGTTTTTCAAGATTCAATCGGTGCGGAGAAACTCCCGCACCAGGTTTTCCCAGCCCAATTGGGGGTGGGTTCCGAAAATGTCGCCAATAACCGTGCCTCCGGAGTTGAGAGTCGCCCCCGCCGAGGATTCCAGCATCCCCAGCAGCTTATGGGCCTCATTTTCGATCCAGGCGGCGTTGCGCCGGCCGAAGAGGAGTTTTTCCAGGTCCGGCTGCAAATTGGTGGGGGTGACGACGCACAGCCACCCTTCCCCGTAGGGGTCGTCATGGGCCAGCGCGGCTCTCTGCCGGACTTTGGAGTTCACTACTTCCACCACCCCGTCCAGGGGCGCGGGGACCTGGGCCTCCTGCCCCTTCCGGACCAGGGTCAGGGCTACGCGGCCGCGCTGCAGCGCCTCCCCGGGGGCCGGCAGCCTGATGGCGTCGGCAGGCCCCAGGACTTTCTGGATAAAATCATCCAGCCCCAGGCGCACCCGGCCGCAGGCCTCCATGGCCACCCAGGTATGGCCCCGGTGCAGATAGATGGAGGTGGGCGCCCGAAAGCCAAAGACTTCCGCGATCTGGGGCCTCTCCAGGCCGGTATAGCATTCGCCCTGGTCTTCCAGAAGCTCCTCGAAGGAGCGCTGCCGCAGCCTCTCCCTCCAGGGCGCGACTTGCGTCGGATGGCCCATCTCCAGTTCGCAGGCTGCCCGCAGGCTCAGTTCCTGGGCGGCCACCGCGCTCATGGCCCGGTCGAATTCACAGGTGGCGCAATCGAAGCAATGATGGCACAACTTGAAATCGACCACGCCGGCTTCCATCCAGATGCACGGCTTTTTCCCGGTGGTGTTTTGCTCACTCATGTCGGCGCTTCCGCAATGACGGGAAAGAACGGCCCTCCGGCCGCGGTGTCTGCGGCTTTTAGGCTCTTTCCCCTCAGGCCTTTTTCTTCCAGTGCCGGGTGACGTTGCTCAAGAAAAACTCCTTGACCAGACGCCGCCACCCCAACTGCGGGTAATGGTCGAAAATATCGCCCACCAGTGCGCCCCCTGACGGCAGGGTCACGCCCGCGGTGGAATCCATCAGGTTCAGCAAACGGCAGGCTTCTTTGCCCATCCAGGCCCCGTTCTTCTCTCCGGAGAACAGATTTGCCAGATTTTGCTGGAGATTGGTGGGCTTGACCTTAAAGAGCCAGCCTTTGCCGTAAGGGTCGTCGTGGAGCAGGCGGGGGTTCTTGCGCACCTCGGGGTTGACTGCCGTCACCACGCCGTCCACCGGCGCTTCGAAGGAAGCCTTGTTGTCCTTTTTGATCACGGCCATGCAGATGTGATCCTGAAAAAACATCGCGCCCGCCTCGGGCAGCTTCAGGGCGTCGGCCGGACCCAGAAGCTTTTGGGAAAAGTCATCCAAGCCCACCCGCACTTCGCCGCTATCTTCCACCGCGGCCCAGGCATGGCCCCGGTGCAGATAATAGTCCTCCGGGGGCGTGCGCACCCCGAAGGCTTCCGCCGCCTCCGGGGAATCCGCCTGGATGGCCGCGGCCTTGGCCTGATCGTCGTCCTTTAAGGGATGATGCTTTACCTGCCAGGTGGCCCCACATTGGCGGCAGATACACTTGTAAAGGGACTTGGATTCCTGCTCCTGGCCCGGGACCTCGACTACCAGCCAATGCCCCACCATCGCCCCGCAATTCTTGCAATCCAGTTTCATGCGCTCTTCCTCCGCCGGGGGGACGCGTTTACCGCGTCTTCGGCCCCGATCCTCTGGTTATCTTTTTTTCCATTCTTTGGTTAAGTTGGTTAAGAGGAATTCCTTGACCAGGCGCCGCCAGCTTAATTGCGGATAATGGCCGTAAACGTCGTCCATCAGGGCGCCGCCGCTGGGGAGGGTGGCCCCCACCACGGAGTTCATGATGTAAAACAACCGCTGGGACTCTTGCTCGATCCAGGTGACGTTGTCTTCGCCGTAAAACAGGTTTTCCAGATTTTGCTGGAGATTGGCGGGACGGATGGTAAAGAGCCAGCCTTCTCCGTAAGGGTCTTCATGGATCAGGCCGGGTCTCTGCCGCACCTTGGGATTGACGGACTCGATCACCCCGTCCACCGGGGCTTCCACCGAAGCCCGGTGTCCCTCCCGCACCAAGGCCATGCACACATGATCCTGGTAATAAACCTTGCCGATTTCAGGCAACCTGACCTCGTCCGCCGGACCCAGTATCTTCTGGGAGAAGGCGTCCAGGCCCACCCGCACCCGGCCCGAGATCTCGGGCACCGCCCAGGTATGCCCCCGGTGCAGGTAATAAATACTGGTGGGCACGGGAAAGCCAAAGACGTCCCGCAACTGCGGCCTGAGGCAGTGGGCCTGGTTGTTCCGGTTGCTCATGACTCGGACCTCCACCTTAAATGTTCGTCTGCTCCGATTAATACCCGCGCGCCAGGCCGGTGTTATCGGCTCTTTTCTGCCAACCCTGGCTCAAGCCGGCTAAGAGAAATCCCTGGACCAGGGGCCGCCACCCCAACTGGGGATAATGGCCGAAAACATCGTCCACGAAGACGCCGCCATCCGGGACGGTGACCCCCACCTCGGTTTCCATGAAATTCATTAAGCGATGGGACTCCTGAAAGATCCATTCCACATTGCCCTCTCCGGAAAAGAGGTTATCCAGATTGCGCCGGAGATTGGTGGGCTCCACCTTGAACAGCCAGCCTTCCCCGTAGGGATCGTCGTGGATCAGGCGGGGGGTGTCGAGCACCTTGGGATTGATGGCGGCGATGGCGCCGTCCACCGGCGCTAGATAGGAGGCCTTCTTTCCTTGCCGGAAGAGGGCCATGCAGATGTGATCCTGATAATAGAGAGCGCCCACCTGGGGCATCTTGACTTCCTCGGCCGGCCCCAGGACCTTTTGAGAAAAATCATCCATTCCCACCTTGACCAGGCCGGTTTCTTCCAACACCGCCCAGGCGTGGCCCCGGTGCAGATAATAATCGCTGGTGGGCACTTGAAACCCGAACACCTCCGCCATCTTCACTCCTGGGACTTGCGCCCGGTTTGCTTGATTATTCTTCATCTGCGCCTCCTTAAACAGATTGTGTTTTTCAATGAACCAGGTTTCGCCGCAGGCGCGGCAGACACACTTGCCATGAGGTTTGGTGCGCTCGTGATAAAAAATCTCAATTCGCCAATTGCCGCATTTTTTGCACTTCATGTCCCTTCACCTCCGTTGCTGATTTTCAGGCTCAGGATTACGGCATTTTTCCAGGCTTCACCGATTATTTTAGCAAAGAATGGACCAGTCCTTAGCAAATTGGGTATCTATTTGATTATATTGCTAATATAATCAAACAAATTCCATCTCCCGGGGATCGAATTATGATGAATATTTCAACATGAAATATTGTGAATTATTTAACATGTTGGAATAACAGACAAATGATATGTTTAAAAATTAAACAAAGGGTTGGAAGTTTTGTTGAAAAATTAAACAAAAACTTGCCCGGGAGGGAGAAAGGAGATAGGAAACAGGCAAAAGGCAAAAGGCAAAAAGAGAAAAGCGAAAGACGAGAAGCGAATAGCGAATAGCGAAAAGCGGCCCTAGAGGCTGTTCCGGGAGTAGTAATCGGCCAGCATGATGCGGCAATAATTACAAAACTCCAGATTCTTTTTGTCCAATTGTTCCAGGTTGGCGGCAAATCCCATCAGGCAGCCCTCCTGCCGGCAGTGGGGCAGGCTGAAGGTATGGCCCAGTTCGTGCAAACTTAATTTGAGGAGACGTTTGATTAAGACGGAATGGGGCGCCCTGACTCCGCTGGCTTCCCCCCGGGGGCGATAGGTGGAAATGAGCGCGGCCTTCCCGTCCAGTTGCGCCTCGCCAAAGACGAAGGTAAAAATCGGGATATAGAGGTCCACCGAGGTAATCCCCAGCACCCGATAGAGCCCGTCATGGTCTGCGCACTCCAACAGGTATTCCAGGAGTTGGGTGGAATAATACTGGTTGCGCGTCACGTGGTAGGTACGGACGGGCAGGGGTTTGGGGGGCAGGATCTTAACCGGCAGGGTAAGGGCTTTGGCGATGGCCGTGCCCAGGTGGCGGAGGATCTCCGGATCCACCACGTCCAATGGAACCAAAGCTAATTCCTGAGATTGGGACATCAGTCTCTAAGGCGCTGGGGGGCGGGAAGCCGCGGGGCGATCCGTCTTCAAGACGCCAGGCCGTATTTTTTGATCTTGTAATAGAGCGTGGTGCGATTGATCCGCAGGACTTTGGCGGCATTGGAGATGTGGCCGCTTTCCGCGGCCAGCACCTGGGCGATATGGCGGCGCTCCACCTCCTCCAGAGACAGATTTCTCATTTCCTCCGTGCCGGTCCCCGGATAACAGAAAGGCAGGTCCCCGGGTTTGATCTGCCGGCCTTTTCCCACCACCACCGCCCGTTCGATGGCATTTTCCAATTCCCGCACGTTCCCCGGCCATTCGTAGCGCCGCATTAATTCCAGGGCCTCCGGACTGATGGAGTCGACCTTTTTCCCGGTTTCGGTGGCATAGCGGCGCAGGAAGTGTTGGGCCAGCAGCGGGATATCCCCGACACGCTCCCTTAGAGGGGGAACTTCCAGGTGGATGACGTTGAGACGGTAGAAGAGGTCCTGGCGAAAGGTCCGGTTGCGGATGCTTTCCTTCAGGTCCTGATGCGTGGCCGCGATGACCCTAAAATCGCTGTGCAGCGGCATCGTCCCCCCCACCCTGGTGAATTCGTGGGTTTCCAGGACCCGCAGGAGATCGATCTGCATTTTCATGGAGATATCTCCCACTTCGTCGAGGAACAGGGTTCCGGCGTTGGCCATTTCCAACCGCCCTTTTTTGGTGTACTTGGCGTCGGTGAACGCGCCTTTCTCATGGCCGAAGAGTTCGCTTTCCAGGAGATGTTCCGTGAAGGCCCCGCAGTTGATGGCAATAAAGGGTGAGTAGCAGCGGGGGCTGTTGGTGTGAATGGCCCGGGCCACCAGTTCTTTGCCGGTGCCGGTCTCCCCGGTGATCAGGACGGTGGCGTCGCTTTGGGCCACGTCGGCAATGGTTTCGAACAGCTTGAGGATCGCCGGCGACTGGCCCACCAGGTTATCGGAGCGGGTGATGGTGGCCACCCGTTCCTTGAGAATCAGGTTTTCCATGGCCAGGGTCTGCATCTGCACCAGTTTTTCAATGGTGAGGCTGAGTTCCTCCAGGTCGAAGGGCTTGAGCAGATAATCGTAAGCGCCCAGCTTCATGGCTTCCACCGCGTCCTGGATGGCCCCGTGCGCGGTCATCATCACCACCGCGGTCTCGGGATTTTTCTCCTTCAGCTCCTTGAGCACGGTGATCCCATCCATCTTGGGCATTTTGACGTCCAGGAGCATGATGTCATAATGCCTTTCCTGAATCCGGGCCAAGGCCGTGGGGCCGTCCTCCGCGGTTTCCACCTCGTAACCGTCCTGCTGCAGCCAGCCGTCCAACGATTCCCGGATGCTCAGCTCGTCATCCACGATCAGGATATTGATCTTCTTATGAGGCAACATTCTTCTCCCCCGGTTTCGCAGCGGGCAGGTGGATGGTGAAACTGGACCCCCGGCCCACCGCGCTCTCCACTTCAATGGTGCCGTGATGATCCCGGATGATCCCCTGAACCACGGAGAGTCCCAATCCCACCCCGGAGCCGCTCTTTTTGGTGGTAAAAAAGGATTCGAAGATCTGGGGAATATTTTCCTCGGGGATGCCCACGCCGTCGTCCGCGACGGTGATGACGATCTCTTTGGGTCCGAAATTTCTGGTGGCCACCTTCAAACTGCCGCCCTTGGGCATGGCTTCCTGGGCATTCAGCAGAAGGTTCAGAAAGACTTGCTTCATCTGTCCTTCATCCGCCATCACCGGCAGGATATTGGCGGCAAAGTTCGTTACCACCGCGATTCCCTGCAACCGCATCTGATACCCGGTGAGCGCCAGGGTCTCCGCCAGCAAGACGTTGAGATTGACCGGTTTGAATTCCGGCTTGGTTTTGCGGGAAAAGGGCAGCAGGCCGGAGACCGTTTTACTGACCCGGGAAGTCTCATTATGGACGATATCGAGATAATTTTTCATCTTGGCCAACGCCTGGGCGTCGGGATCCCCCTTTTTGAGCATGCGTTGGATCAGCTTGACGAAATTGAGGATGCCGGTCAAGGGATTATTGATTTCGTGCATCACGCTGGCGGACAACTTCACCAGGGAAGCCATCTTGTCTTCGTGCATCATCCGGGTGCGGGTGATGTCCTGGGTGATGTCCCGGGACAGGTCCACCACCTGCACGATCTGTCCTTCTTCGTCGAACAGCGGATGGTGCACCACGTGCACGTAGCTTTCCCGGCCGTCCTTGTTGAAGTGGACGTGGATCGCAGACGCAGCCTTGCCCGTGGCCACCGTGTCTTTCAACGGACAGGGGTGGTCGGGGGAATTGCAGGGTTCGGTCAGATGGTGCGACACTTCGTAACAGTGCTTGCCCACCACTTCTTCCCGTTCCAAACCCACCATCTCCAGCAGGGCCCGGTTGACCTCGACGATGCGGTAATCAAGATCGATGACCATCATGTGGTCTTCGATCCCGTCGATGATGGTCTCCAGGAAGGCCTTATCCTGGATGGCCTGTTTCAGCAGTTGCCGGGTTTCGGCCTGGGAGATCTCCAGCGCCGCCTCCAGCCGCTTGCGGCTGGTGATGTCCTTGATGACCTCCACCACCCTTTTTTGGGAGGCCTCCGGCGGGAACAAAGGGGACATGGTAATTTCGTCGCAATGAATCATACCGTCTAAACCTGGACAGTGATGCAGAACCTGGACGGTTTGGCAGTTCTCCAGGACCCGGGGCAGGGGACAGGCCAACCCTTTGACGTCGCAGGGCGCATCGAATTGATGAAAAACTTCATAACAGGGTCTCCCCACCACCTCCGCTTCCTTTTTTTGAAAGCGGTTCAAAAAGGTGAGGTTTACTTCATCCACCAGATAGTTGGAGAGCAGGACCAGCACCGGGTCGGGCAGGTGGTCAAAAATTCTATGGAACCGGCTGCGTTGCCTGGCCAGCTTGATTTCGCTTTCCACCTTGCTGCGCAGGCGGTCTTCCTCCCGGCGCAGCAGCTCCCAAAACAGGGTGGCCTTGATGTGGTCGATAATCTGGGTATGGGGCCGCTTGCGCCGGATGATTCTTTCCCGGACCGCCATTTCTCCGGTGAGTTCCAGGATCAAATCCGGGGCTTCCGCCAACAGGGGGAGGTAGTCGGCAAACGTGGGGATGCCCATCTCCTTCGCCAGGAGCATCCCCTGGGCCTGGGGGTTGGGGTCGGCCACCCCGAGGATTTCGACTCTCCGGCGGAAACCCGGATTGCCTGCGAGCAGTTGGAGGACTTCATAGCCTCCCTTGCCGCCCCCCACAATAACCAGTCTCAAGGGCGCGGTCTCTTGAATGGCCGAAAGTTCCACGGGAATCAGGTCCCAAAAGTCTTCCCAGGAAAAGAAAGGCCGATCAAGGTTGAGAACCATTAAGCTCCCGGGGGCCTTTTCCCGCAATTGCCTGGCAACTTCTTGATGTCCGGTGGCGTTGACGATGATGTCCAGGTCGGGGAGTTGGAAGAAATCGGTAAAATTGACGGTCACAAACAGGTTGAACCGATTGGCGTAGCTGATGCCGGGGGCATTCGGGTCCAGATCGGCCACTCCCACCACCCGGATCGGCTGCTGACGGGGGGATTGTTCATCTTTGCGGCCGGACACCAGGGCTTCGAGGATGGCCATGCCGTGCCGTCCCGCTCCCACAATAGCCAGGTTATAGGATTTTTTTTCACCCATGATGCCCTTCCTGAAGTGCTTCCTAACTGCTCGTCATCCCCGGGCGGAAGGACTCAACCCCTAAAAAGGAACTCCCGCGCCCAACGGATTTTTTGGAGAAGCCCTTTTCTCCAATTTTACTATAATTTACCATCTCTACCAAATTATGTATAGGCGGGAATCATACTTTGGGAAAGACATCGAGGCTGCCGGCGCACCATCAAGACGCGCCGAACCCGGATGTTTGCGCCTTGCTTTGCGCCTTTGCGCCTTTGCGGCTTTGCGTGAGGCCAATCTTTTCAGGAGAGAATAATATCCTCCAGCCTTCTTTT
>DYJG01000743.1 GCA_020723225.1 Desulfobacca acetoxidans
CTCCGGCCCTCCCGCCTGGGCCATATCGGGTTTGCCGCCGCCGCTGCCGCCGACTGTCGGGGCCAGTTCTTTAATGATTTCGCCCGCGGGGAAGCGTTTGGTGAGGTCCTTGGACACCAGGGCGATGAGCATGGCCTTGTCGCCCGCGGCGCTGCCCAGGACGACGATGCCGCTTTTCAGGCGGTCCAGGAATTTCACTGCGTATTCCCGTAAGGATTTGGGGTCCGGGGCCTGGACTTCCAGGGCCAGAACCTTAACGCCGCCAACATCCCGCACTTCCTCCATCAGGTCCTTGGCCTGGGCCGCGGCCAGGCGGCTCTTCAGGGTCTCCACTTCTTTTTCCAGCTCTTTTTGGCGCTTCAGGGTCTTTTCAATTCGGGCCCATAGATTCCCCCGATCGCCTTTGAAAAAGCTTGCTGCCCGGTTGAAATCTCGCTCCATTTCCTGCATCAGGTCAATGGCCGCGGGGCCGCAGACCGCCTCCAAGCGGCGGATGCCCGCGGCCACCGAGGCTTCGGAGGTGATGCGGCAAAAGCCGATATCCCCGGTGCGCTTCACATGGGTGCCGCCGCAAAGCTCCCGGCTGAAGCCGGGAATGGCCACCACCCGCACTTCGTCCCCGTACTTTTCTTCGAAGAGCGCCATGGTGCCGGACTCCAGGGCCTGGGCCAGGGGCATGACCTTGGTCTCCACCGCCTGGTTTTCCGCCACCCGGGCGTTTAAATCGTGCTCCATCTGCGCCAGTTCTTCGGCGCTGATGGCCTGGAAATGAGTAAAATCAAACCGCAGCCGGTCCGGGGCCACGAGCGACCCGGACTGTTTGACGTGGCTACCCAGGTGTTGCTGCAGGATCGCCTGCAAGATATGGGTGGCGGTGTGGTGCCGGGCGATCTGGCGCCGGCGCTCCGCGTCCACCTCCAGGTGCGCCGGGTCATTGACCTTCACCACCCCTTCCTCCACCTTGCCCTGGTGCACGAACAGGTCGTTGGGCAGGCGCTGGGTGTTGGTGACTCTCAGCTTATAGCCCGAGCCGGTGATCCAGCCGGTGTCTCCCACCTGGCCGCCGGTCTCGCCGTAAAAAGGCGTGGCCGCGGTCACAATCTCCACTTCCTCCCCGGCCTTGGCCTGCTCACCCTGGCCGTCCTGGTGGACCAGGGCCAAAATCGTGCTGTCGGCCTTTAACGTCTCATATCCCAAAAACTTGGTGGCTTCCCAGCCCGCCAGTTCCTGGTAAACCGCGGGAATCTCCTCC
>DYJG01000068.1 GCA_020723225.1 Desulfobacca acetoxidans
GTTTTTTGCTCCTCCGGGGTCATGGGGGTGAAGTGCTGCGCGGCGTGGGCCAGGGCCTTGACCTGGCCCGGGGTGTCGCAGCCGATGACCACCAGGCTGACGCTTTGGCTCAGGGCGTAGGCCACCAATTCGAAGGTCAATTTTCCCGGCTCTTCCGCCATCCGGGGCAGCAGCCCCCGGCAGAGCACTTTCATGCCGATGACTCCCAATCCCCGGGCAAAGGCCTCCGCAGCCAGGGGCAGAAAGGAGCGGTCATGGGGCTCCGCGGGATTAACCGGCAGCAGCACCGTGTCGAAATCGTAAAGGTCCAAAGTCCGGCGCAGAATATTTGGATCGTGGTGGCCGGTGACGCCGATAAAGCGGGTCCAGCCCTTATCCCTGGCTTCCCGGAAGGCCTCCAGGATTCCGCCGGGAGCAGTAATGGCCTCCAGGTCCGCGTCGGTGCGCACGTCGTGGATCTGCCACAGGTCCAGATGGTCGGTGTCCAAATTTTTCAGGGTCACCGAGAGATGGGCCATGGCCTCTTTATAGGTGCGGCCGTGGGACTTGCTGGTCAAGAAAATCTTATCCCGATGCCCCTTCAAGCCCTTGCCCAGATAAGCCTCACTCCCCGAATAAGCCCGGGCCGATTCGAAGTACCTGATGCCCGCGGCCAGGGCAGCTTCGATCACCCCTTGGGCCTTTTTCTCCTCACCGAAAGTGCGCAGGATACCCTCGCCGCCCAGCCCCAGGATGGTGGCCTGATGTCCGGTCCGGCCCAGGGGACGTGTGGAAATGGTCATGGTTCCTCCTAGAAATCTAACGCAGAGACGCAGAGGTAAAGGGTTGCGAGTTACGGGTTGCGGGCTGCGGGTAAAAATAACTCGCAACTCGTAACTCGCAACCCGCAACCCTCCCGTCTTGACAGGCAAATGCCGCCTGTTATTCTAAATGATAAGATGTCAGAATTCAAAGTAAAGCCCGAATTCCCCTATCCGGCGCTGGCCGGAGCCTTGGAACAAGTGCCCAAGTCCGCGTGCGGCGTCTATCTCTTCAAAGAGGCCGGGGGCCGGGTGCTGTATGTGGGCAAGGCGGTGAACTTACGGAACCGCCTGCGCTCCTATCTCCAGAACCCGGAGCGCCACGATCCCAAGACGGACCTGATGCTGAAAAAGGCGGCCCGGGTGGATTTTCTCCTGACCGCCAGCGAACGGGAGGCCCTGATCCTGGAGCGCAACCTCATCAAGGAACACCGGCCCCGTTTCAACGTCATGCTCCGGGACGACAAGAATTACCTCTGTCTCCGCCTCAACCTGAAAGAAGAATACCCGACTTTGCGGTTTGTAAGACGGTTTCACGCAGACGGCGCCCTTTATTTCGGCCCCTATTCCTCCGCAAGCATGGCCCGGGAGACCCTGAAGGTCATGAAGCGGGCCTTCAAACTGCGCACCTGCAAGGAAAGCCGCCTGGCCCCCCGCTCCCGGCCTTGTCTCGAATACCAGTTGGAACAATGTCTGGCCCCCTGCGCCGGCATGGTGGACTGCGACTCCTACCGCCAGGCGGCTAAGGAAGCGGTGCAGTTCCTGAAAGGCCGGGGCCGGAACCTGGTGAAGCAGCTCAAGGCGCAGATGGCGGAGGCCGCGGCCAATTTGGAGTTCGAAAAGGCCGCAATGCTGCGGGACCGAATCACGGCCATCGATCAGACTTTAGAGCGCCAGGACATGGCCCGGCCCAATTTTATGGACCAGGACGTCCTGGGCGTGGCCCGGAAAGACGGCCGGGCCCTGGTCATGGTGCTCATGGTGCGGGGCGGCCTGGTCACCGGCTCCCGGGAATATTATTTCCCGGACTCCCTGCCGGAGAGCGACCTGCTGGGGGGCTTCCTCAAGCAATACTATACCGAAGAAAGGCCGCTGCCGAATGAGATTCTGCTGCCCTGCGACCTCCCGGAAAGGCGGCTGCTCCAAGAGGTCTTCCGGGACCAGAAAGGGGGGGCGGTGCGGTTAGTGATAGGTAAGGTTGTTGGGGGAGGGGGCCAGGGGCCGGTGGCGCAGGCGTCTGGCCTGCGGACCTTGTCCCCTCCCCCAACCCCTTACATGGGGTTAGCGGGAGAGATCGAGGGAGAGGCAGGGGAACAAGGTTCTCTTGCTCCTCACTCCAAATCATCCAACCATCGCTCCCGCCTGCTGGCCCTGGCCGGGGAAAACGCCTGGGCGGCCTGGGAGCGGCGGCAGGTGAAGGTGGAGCCGGGGGATGCGCTCCGGGATTTACAGGCGCGGCTGCATCTGGCCCAACCCCCCGAGCGCCTGGAATGCCTGGATATTTCCACCCTCCAGGGGAGCCAGTCCGTGGGCGCATTGGTGGCCTTTAGCGGGGGCGTGCCGGACAAGTCCGGCTACCGGCGTTTCCGCATCCGGGGAGTGGCGGGCCAGGACGATTACGCCATGCTCCGGGAGGTGGTCCAGCGGCACTACGGCAAAGAAGGGCAGACGCTGCCGGACCTCCTGGTGGTGGACGGCGGCCAGGGGCAGTTGAACGTGGTTTTGCAGGCCCTTAAAGAATTGGATTTGTCTCATTTCCCGGTGGTGGGCCTGGCCAAGGCGACGGAACAGGATGGGCGCCCGGTGCGGGACCGGCTCTTCTTCCCGGGCCGCAAGAATCCCCGCTTTTTTCCGGCCAATGCTCCGGGGTGGCTGTTGCTCCTGCGGCTCCGGGATGAAACGCACCGTTTTGCCGTCACCTATCACCGGAAAAGCGCACGCAAAGAGATGGTGGCCTCGGTCCTGGACGGCATTCCCGGCATCGGCCCCAAGAGACGGCAACGGCTTTTTCATAAATATCAGGATGTTGAGTCGATAAAGCAAGCAAGTGTGGAAGACCTGGCGGCCATCCCCGGCTTTACCCGCCAGGCCGCAAAAGAGCTGAAAGAACGGCTGGAAAAAGATTAACCACAGAGACACAGAGAGCACAGAGAATCACAGAGTAAAAAAGAATGAAGGGTGCGCCAAAGGCGCACCCTTCATTTTATTTAACCCTCTGTGAATCTCTGTGTCCTCTGTGCCTCTGTGGTGAAATCTTTTAATGCCGCGAGTTCGACGCCTCCATGGCCTTGATCTGCTCCTGGGTGAGGCCGAAGCGGCGCTGCCGTTGGCGGTAGGCTTCCAGGGCTTGATGAAAGTCATCTTCCCGGAAGTCGGGCCACAGGGTCTCGGTGACGTAGAGTTCGGTATAGGCGGTTTGCCACAGGAGAAAATTGCTCAGGCGGTATTCGCCGCTGGTGCGGATCAACAGGTCCGGGTCGGGCATGTCCGCGGTATAGAGGCAGCGGGCAAATAAGGCGGCGTCGATGTCTTCGGGCTTGAGTCTCCCGGCCTGGACCTCTTTCGCCAGGGCCTGCGCGGCCTGGACGATCTCGGAGCGGCCCCCATAGCTCAGGGCCAGGGTCAGGGCCATTTTGGCCCCGGGCGCGGTGGCGGCCGCGGTTTCGGCCAGGTCCCGCTGCACCGCTTCCGGCAGTTGCTTTAAATTGCCGATGGCCCTAAGCGCAATCTGGTTGTCCTGCATCTCTTTGAGTTCCCGGTGCAGGTAGCGGCGCAAAATGGCCATCAGGACCCGGATTTCCAGGGCGGGGCGCTGCCAGTTCTCTTCGGAAAAGGCGAACAGCGTGAGGTAAGAGATGCCCAATTTGCGGGCCAGGCGGGCGATGACCCGGACCGATTCCACCCCCACGACGTGGCCCTTGACGCGTAAGAGGCCGCGCTGTTGGGCCCAGCGGCCGTTACCGTCCATGATAATGGCCACGTGGCGGGGAATCTTGTTGTTGTTTTGAGGATGGGAAGGTGCTGGCAAGTCTGTCACCGGAGGCCTTAAAAGGTCATGATCTCCTTTTCTTTTTCCGCGGCCTGGGCGTCTACCTTTTTAATAAAATCATCCGTGATTTTCTGGACTTCTTCTTGCCCCCGGTGGGCGTCGTCTTCCGGCAGCAGCTTATCCTTTTTCAAATCCTTAAACTGCTCGTTGGCCTCCCGGCGGATGTTCCGCAGGGCCACTTTCGCCTCTTCCCCCATCTTTTTCACCATTTTCCCCAGTTCCTTGCGCCTCTCGGTGGTCAAGGCGGGGATGGGCAGGCGGATCAGCTTGCCGTCGTTCACCGGGTTGAGGCCTAAATCGGATTTGAGGATGGCCTTTTCAATATCCCCAAGCACGGTGGGGTCCCAGGGCTGGACGGTGAGCAGCCGGGACTCCGGCGCAGCCAGGGAGGCCACCTGGCTGATGGGCATGGTGGTGCCGTAGCAATCGACCTTGATGCCTTCCAGCAGGGCTACGGAAGCGCGGCCGGTGCGCACCCGGGACAGGTCCCGGGCCATGGCCTCCAGGACCTTCTCCATTTTCCGTTTCGTTTCCTCCAGAACCGTATCTTTCATCGCCTTAGCTCTCCACTATGGTGCCCACTTCCTGGCCCAGCACCACTCGTTTCATATTCCCCGGTTCCAGCAGTTTGAAGACGATAATGGGAATCTTTTGCTCCCGGGACATGGTCACCGCCGTGGAGTCCATGACCCGCAGGTCTTTCTCCAGGATGTCGAAATAGGTGAGGCGGGGCAGCATACACGCGGCTGCGTCCTTTTCCGGATCCCGGTCGAAAATGCCCGCCACCTTGGTGCCCTTGAGCAGGGCCTGGGCCCCGATCTCCGTGGCCCTTAAAGCCGCGGCGGTATCGGTGGTGAAGTAGGGGCTGCCGGTGCCGGCGGCGAAGATCAAGGCCCGCCCCTTTTCCAGGTGGCGCATGGCCCGGCGGCGGATGTAGGGTTCCGCCACTTCATGCATGTGAATGGCCGACAGCACCCGGGTGGGCACCCCGGTCTTTTCCAGGACGTCCTGGAGGGCCAGGGAGTTGATCACCGTGGCCAGCATGCCCATGTAGTCCCCCACCGCCCGCTCGATCCCCTGGGCGCTCACCGCCAGGCCCCGGAAGATGTTGCCGCCGCCCACCACGATGCCCACTTCCACCTTCAGGTCCACCACCTCTTTGATTTCCCGGGCAATGGCCTTCAGGGTGTCGGGGCATAAGCCGAATTTCTTGTCGCCGGCCAGGGTCTCGCCACTCACCTTGAGCAGAATACGGCGGTATTTGGGGGTCTCGGGGGCCATGGCCGCCTCAGGTTCCCAACTGGTAACGGCTGAAACGGACCACCCGGAGTTCCGGACCGCCTGCTTCCTTGAGCAGTTGGGTGACGGTGATGTCCGGGTTCTTCACGAAGGGCTGCTCCACCAGGCAGTTCTCTTTAAAGAACTTGTCCAGGCGGCCGGTCACCATCTTCTCGATGATCTTCTCCGGCTTGCCGCTCTCCCGGGCCTGGGCCGCGTAGATTTCGGTCTCCTGGGCCACCACTTTCGAGTCCACGTCCTCCCGGGTGACTGCCAGGGGATTGGCCGCGGCCACTTGCATGGCCAGATCCTTGGCCAGCGCGGTCAGTTCCGGGGTGACCTGGGCGATGCTCAGCTCCAAGAGCACGCCTATGCGTCCGCCGAAGTGGATATAAGCCCCCACCAGACTGCCGCCGGCATAACGGACAAAGCGGCGCACCCGGATATTCTCCCCGGTCTGGCCGATGAGTTCATTGAGATAATCCTGCACCGTGAGGCCGGGTTGAGGCTGCCAGGGCTGGGCCAACAGGGCCTCCACCTCCGCCGGCGCGCCGGCCGCGATCTGGGCCGCCAGAAGCTTGGCAAAATTTTGGAACCCATCGGTCTTGGCCACAAAATCCGATTCGCAGTTTACTTCCACGAGAACGCCGCTCAAGCCGTCACCGGCCACGTCGGCCACCACCACTCCTTCGCTGGTGGCCCGTTCCGCCCGTTTGCCGGCCACGGCGATGCCCTTCTGGCGCAGATAGGCCACGGCCTTCTCCAGGTCCCCTTCGGTTTCCTTCAGGGCCTTCTTACAATCCATAAACCCGCAGTTGGTCTTGTCCCGCAGGGTTTTTACCAGTTCCGCAGAAATTTCCAAACCTTGCCTCCTTACTTAGGAGCTGTCAGCTTTCAGCCGTCAGCTTTCAGCAAAAGAAAACTCAAAAAACAGGGCCAAGCAGGCCTCTGATTATTGTTGTTATTAACCGAAGACCAAAGACCAAAGACCAAAGACCGCTACTCTGCCGCCGCGGTTTCCGGAGCTTCCGGTTTCACTTCGGGGGCCGGAGCCGCCGCCTCAGCCGCCGCTTCCGCGGGCGCGGCCGGGGCTTCCTCCATCTGCATTTCCTTATCCGTCATCCCCTGGAGACGCTCGTCCCGGAGTTTTTTGCCCTCCAGCACCGCGTCGGCAATGCGGGAGGTGAGCAGGCGGATGGCCCGGATGGCGTCGTCATTGCCGGGAATGGGATAGTCGATCTCCGTGGGGTCGCAATTGCTGTCGACGATGGAGACGATGGGGACCCTGGTCTTCCGGGCTTCCTGCACGGCAATGGATTCCTTCCGGGGATCCACCACATAGATGATATCCGGCAGGCGCCCCATATTCTTGATGCCCCCCAGGGCCCGCTCCAGCTTGGCGGCTTTCTTTTCCATGATCAGCACTTCCTTTTTGGGGAAGCGCTTCAGGGAGCCGTCTTCTTTCATGGCTTCGAAGCCCTTGAGGCGCTCAATGGAACGGCTGATGGTCTGGAAGTTGGTGAGCATCCCTCCCAGCCAGCGGTGGTTGACAAAAAACATGTCTGCCCGCTTGGCCTCTTCGGCAATGGCGTCCATGGCCTGTTTCTTGGTGCCCACGAACAGGATGATGCCGCCGTCGGCCACTTTTTCCACCACGAAATTGTAAGCGGTTTTAAAGAACTGGACGGTTTTCTGGAGATCAATGATGTGGATGCCGTTTCTGGCCCCGAAGATATAAGGACCCATCTTGGGATTCCAACGGCGGGTCTGGTGGCCGAAGTGCACCCCGGCCTCCAACAATTCCTTCATGGTGACGTAAGCCATACTGCTTCCTCCCGGTTAATCCGCCGCTCCGCCGCCGGCAAGGCCACCCGGCAGCCGCGTAAGGCCGACAGGCACCAGCTTTGCCCTGGCGGGGCGTGTGTAATTTTTTGCAAATCAGGTTTTTATACCAGAAATTTCAGAGACTCACAAGGGTTTTGGAGTGAAGAAAGGAGAGATAATTTATTCGCCGGAGATGGGAAGAGATCGCAAACGGATGCGAGTTTGCTCAAAAACAACGATACCGCCATCTTCTAAAAGTTCCTCGATTTCGGTCAGATGCCTTAATAGAAGGGATATCTGCTGCTCTGGACGGCGTTCCGAACCACGCCGAAAAAGGATAACGGATGGTTTCTTTATTCTTCGTAATGATAGCAGGGTACCGAAGTCGGTGTCCGCTGAAAAGATAATCCGATCCTCGTCTTCGGCCCTGTCAAATATTTCTTCGTCAGCGGCCTGCTGCAAATTATAATCACGTACGTGTATTGCGTCAAATCCTGCTCTGCGCAAGCCTGCCGCCACTAAGGGAGATAAAGCATTATCCACCAGGAACTTCACGCGATGTTCACCAGCGGTAGTTCCCGTTCCCGCACCGCTTCAGCGGCAAAGCGCAAGGCCTCCTGAATATCCGTCAATTCCAGGTCGGGATAGGCGCCCAATATCTCCTCATAAGTCATGCCATCCGCCACCATACCCACTACGGTCGCCACCGGGATCCTCAAACCCCGCAGACAGGGCTGCCCCCCCATTTGATGAGGGTTAACTGTTATACGGTGAAATTTCATGTGTCACCCCAGTTTTATCGTGGCATTAATAAGAAAAATAACAGAAAAAACTTAAACTTACAACATCTTCTGCATCCACACCACATCGAAATCTTCTCCAAACTTCCGGCCCACCTTATGAAACCTGCCGCATTCCCGGAAGCCGTTTTTCAGATGAAATTCGATGCTCTCCTGGTTCCGGGAAGAAATGTTGGCGAGAAGGGAATCTATCCCCCGTTTTTTGGCTTCATCTTCAAAAAAAACCAACATGCGGCTGCCCAGACCCATCCTGGTGTTTTCCGGGAGGATAAAGTAAGTGACCTCTGCTGCCCTTTTCATGGAGTCCGCAAAGTGGTGGGGCCGCATAAAGCCAAACCCCATTACTTGCTGAGCGGCATTTTTTATGACCAGCGCGGGATAGCCATGGGACATCTTCAAGAACTGGTCAAAGAAATCGTAGTCCACCGGGTTCTCAAGATAAGCTGCGTAGCTCTGTCTGACAAAGTAATTAAAGATGTCGATCACCGCCTGGCGGTGGCTATCTGACATCTTTTCAAAAGCGTAATCCGTTTTTCCCATGATGTCTTATCCAACTTCGCTTACGAATGAAACCAAATCAATAATGTAATTTATTGATAATCTTGCATTCTTTTAACGGAAAACGGAAAACGGAAAACGGCATTAGCCCCGAAAAGGCGGCACACCGTTGGGCAAATCGGGGTTCTCCCCATTCTCCAGTTCGGTGAAGGCCAGGTGCCGCAAGTGGGGATTTTT
This sequence comes from Desulfobacca acetoxidans, assembly GCA_020723225.1. Taxonomy (GTDB): domain Bacteria; phylum Desulfobacterota; class Desulfobaccia; order Desulfobaccales; family 0-14-0-80-60-11; genus SURF-52. Next base: position 8,487 of record DYJG01000068.1, read on the forward strand.
CAGAAGAATGCCCCCCGCAGTCAGGGCCGCCAACAGGCTGCCCCCGGCAATAGTGAGGCCCGGTCCCAGGTAATGGGCAACGATTCCGTAGGTAATGCTCCCCACCGGCGCCAGGCCCATGACGATCAGGCCAAAGAGACTCATGATGCGGCCCCGGAGCTCATCCGGCACGTTCAATTGCAGCAGGCTGTTGCCCGTGGACAGCATGGTCACCATGCCGAAGCTGGCCAGGAAGATGAAAATCATGGCCAGGTAGTAATTGCCGCACAGACCCAGGGCCATCAATCCCGAGAGGAACAGCCCCAGACCCCCCAATAATGAAGGCATGGGAGGCCGCTTCTGCAGCCGCCGGGCCAGGGTGAGGCCCCCCAGAAAGGCCCCCAGGCCGCCGGTGGCCATGAGCAGGCCGAAGCCTTTGGAGCCTGCGCCCAGCACGTCCCGGGCCAAAATGGAGAGGAGCACGAAATAGGGCATGGCCAGGATGGCCACCGCGCTCATGAGAAGCAGCAGCAGCTTGAGCTCGCTCCGTTCCCAGAGGTGATCCAGCACCTGCCTCCAGGCCCGCAGGAAGGGAGTCCAGGACACCGGCTGGGCCGGAGGCA
>DYJG01000069.1 GCA_020723225.1 Desulfobacca acetoxidans
GACCGGTCCTTTAGGGGAGCTAATCAATTTTTGTATTAGCAGATAGATGGTGCGGATATCGGTCTCCCGGCCGGTGCCGATGTTGAAGGTCCCGGCTTCGGGGTGGGATAGGGCTTTGAAATTGGCGGCGGCGACGTCCCCCACGAAGGTAAAATCCCGGGTCTGGAGGCCGTCGCCGTTGATCACCGGCTGCTCGCCGGCCAGGAATTTCTCAATGAAGATGGCCACCACCCCGGCCTCTCCCAGGCCGTTCTGCCGGGGGCCGAAGACGTTGGCATAACGCAGGGATATGGGGACGATGCCGTGTTCCCGGTGATAAAAATGGAGATAGTGCTCCACTGACAGTTTGGCGATGCCGTAGGGGCTTTCGGGCCGGGGCGAGTCCGTCTCTTTGGCCGGCACCGGGGCCTCATCCCCATACATCGCCCCGCCCGTGGAAGCGAAGATGAATTTGCGGACGCCGACCCGGGCCGCGGCGTTAAGGATATTCAACGACCCCAGGATATTGTCCCGGGCGTCGGCAACGGGGTCTTTAACCGACACTTGCACGCTCATCTGGGCCGCGTGATGGATGATTGTCTGGGGGCGCCAGTCCAGAATGAGGGCATAAGTCTTTTCATCCTTGATGTCATAGGGAAAAAACTGGGCGGCAATCGGCACGAACTCCCGGCGGCCGGTGGACAGGTTGTCCACCACTGCCACTTCATGGCCCGCGGCCACCATCAGGTCCGCCACGTGGGAGCCGATGAATCCCGCGCCGCCGGTGATCAAAATCCGCTGCATGGAGTTAAACCTCCATCGAGGATTCAAAAAACTTTCTTATTCAGAACCTCGATACCATGAATCATAACTTCTAAGGTTCTTTCAATGCTTCGGTCTTGGTGCGCAAAAAGACTTCGACCGCGGCAAGCACCTCTTCTGCCCACTGCAAGGCGCCTGTTGCCTGGGAAGCCGTGTAGGATTCACTGGGTATGGCCGGGAAAGGCAAGCCGTTCGGATAACGGGTCGGTATATAGAACTGGTCCAGCAGGCCTGCGGCTGCGCTTATCTCAGCAAAAGGCGGATGGTATTTCTCACAAAGTTTCACCAGCTCCCGGATGGAATGGCCCAAAACAACCCGGCGGCCTTGGCTGAACAATACCGCTTTCACGGCCTTTTCCCCGGCCTGCTGCGCCTGAAAGCAGGCGGCGGCGTAGTGGCCGGCGCTCTCAAGAGACCGGACCACTGCCAGATCGTCTCTAGCCTGGCGAAACCAGCGTTTGGCTTCACCCAGGGGAACGTTCATAGAGCACCTGACCTTCCTGATGAATCACCCAGCCCAGGCCGGATTCTTTCATGGCCTCGAATTCTTCCGGAGTATATACCAAGACTTCCACGGCCCTGTCGAAATCCAAAATATAGGGAACCATTTCCTCAAGCCGCTTAAGAAACGGCTGGTCTGTGGATTTGATGACCGCCACGTCGTAATCGCTAAACTCGTCCCCTTCACCCCGGGCCCGGGAGCCGAAAAGAATGATTTTCTCAGGGTCGTATGGCTTTAATAAGTTAACCAATTTTTCCAGAAGGGGATCGGTCGGCCTACCCGACCCTTGGCTTGGGAGATTCTCCATAAAGTCTCTTCCAGACCTAGGTTTCGTGCACCTTAAAACCTGCTTCTGTTTTTTCTGCCCACTGCTCACTGCTCACTGCTCACAGCTTCTGGCCCACAAAAAAATATTCGAATCCCAGTTTGTCCAGTTTTTCCGGGTTGTAGAGGTTGCGGCCGTCGAAGATGACCGGGGACTTCATCAGGGAGCGCATCCGCTCGAAATCCGGCTCCCTGAATTTGGTCCATTCAGTGCAAATGACCAGGGCGTCCGCCCCTTCCAGGGCCTCGTAGCTGGTCTTGGTGAAACTGACGGCCTGATGGTTCCCCAGGTAATTCTTGGTGGCCGTCATGGCTTCCGGGTCGTGGGCCTTAAGGCGCGCCCCGGCTGCGGTCAGCTTCTCGATGAGCGTGAGGGCCGGCGCCTCCCTGATGTCGTCGGTCTGGGGCTTGAAGGCCAGGCCCCAAACCGCCAGGACCTTGCCGTTGAGGTCGTTCCCGAAATAGGCGGCAATACGGTCGTAAAAGAGCTGCCGCTGCTCAAAGTTAACAGCCTCCGCGGCCTCCAGGATCCGGGGGACATAGCCCCGGGACCGGGCGGTGTGGATCAGGGCCTGCATATCCTTGGGGAAGCACGACCCGCCGTAGCCCAGCCCCGGAAAGAGGAAGAGGTGGCCGATCCGGCGGTCCGAGCCGATGCCCTGGCGTACCATGCTAATATTGGCGCCGGTCTTGCTGCAAATGTTGGCCAGTTCGTTGATGAAGGAAATCTTGGTGGCCAAAAAGGCGTTGGCCGCGTACTTGGTCAGCTCCGCGGAGACCACGTCCATGATGATCACCGGATGGTTGGTGCGCACGAAGGGGGCATAAAGCTCCTTCATCAGCTCCCCCACCCGCACGTCGTCGCAGCCCACGACGATGCGGTCCGGCTTCATGAAATCGTCCAACGCGGTGCCTTCCTTCAAGAATTCCGGGTTGGAGACCACGTCGAACTCGATCTCTTCGCCCCGGGCCTTCAGTTCCCCATTAATCGCCTGGCGCACCAGGTTGGCGGTGCCCACGGGCACCGTGGATTTCTCCACGATCACCTTGTAGCCGTTGATACAGCGGCCGATCTCCCGGGCCACATCCAGCACCATGGACAGGTCCGCGGAGCCGTCCTTGTCCTGGGGGGTGCCCACGGCAATGAAGACCACCAGGCTTTTCTGTACTGCCGCCGCCAGGTCGGTGGTAAAAAAGAGGCGGTTTTCCTGGGTATTGCGCTTGACGTAATCCTCCAAACCCGGCTCGTAGATGGGAATAATCCCCTGTTCCAGGGCTTCCACCTTGGATTTGTCCGCATCCACGCAGGTCACTTCGTTGCCCATTTCCGCAAAGCAGGCCGCGGTCACCAGACCCACATAACCTGCCCCCACCATCGCCAGTTTCATATGATGCTTACTCCCCTATCGGATTTATCGTTCTCCGGCAGGCAGCCGGATTTTTTTCAGGCCTTGTTATCGTTCTGCAAATTATTGCTCTAGGTAACACAGGTGTTTACAGAATGGAAGATCTGGGGGAGTAAAGTTCCCCCCAGCGTCCCATGTCCCCGGGCAACGAACCCCAAATTCTTTCTTCAGTGGGATAGCCACTATAACAATTTAAACTTTGAACTTTGAACTTATGCACCCCGCGGTTATTGCTGCCATTTTACCCGGGGCAGGATATAGCCAGGGCAGATACGCTCCCGGTATCTCCGGACGAAGGCCAGCATGCCGGTCAAGACCTCTCCTGTCAAATAGTGGGGGGTAAGCCCCAAGGACAACAAACCGGTATGCGCGGGGTTATAATAGTGTTCTTCCGCTTCCCGGCGAGGGTTGGGGATCTTGTTGATTTTAACCTTAAGACCCAGCTCCTTCCCGGCTTCCACCACCTTGTCCGCCAGCTCGTTCACCGAGAAGGTCTCCACAAACTGGTTGAAGACCCGGTACTCACCGGGATTGGCAGGATGCAGGAGGGCCAGTTCCACACAGGCCAGGGTATCTTTGATGTTCAGGTAGCCCCGGGTCTGGCCCCCTTCGCCGTAAACGGTGAGAGGATGGCCTGCCACCGCCTGGACGATGAAACGGTTCAAGACGGTGCCGAAAATGTCGTCATAGTTGAAGATGGAGGCCAGCCGGTCATCCGCGCCCGACTCTTCGGTCACGATCCCGTAAACCGGCCCCTGGTTGAGGTCGGTGACCCTGATGTCCCAGATGCGGCAGTAAAAATAGAGCATGTCGCCGTCCTGGGACTTGGTGAGGTGGTAAAGCGACCCGGGGGTCTTGGGGTAGAGAAATTTATGCTTCCGGCCCTGGTGCTCCACCTCCAGGTAGCCTTCTTCGATATCGATGTTGGGAGTGCCGTACACCCCCATGGTGCCCAATTTGACGATGTGGCAGTCGGGCGCGAATTCGGCCACCGCGTGGATCAGGTTGCAGGTGGACACCAGGTTGTTGGTGAGGGTGAAGAGCGCGGCCTCCCGGCCCATCATGGAATAGGGGGCTGAAGGTTGCTCCGCGTAATGCACCACTCCTTCCGGATCGGCCTCCCGGAAGACCTTGGCGAGGAAGTCGTAGTTGCAGACGTCGCCAATGAAAACGTCGATCTGCCGGCCGGATATTTCCTTCCAGAGTTGGGCCCGTTGGTGCAGATTGGGCACCGCCAGCAAGGGTTCGCAATTCAGTTCCATGCCGGCCCGGCGGCGGAAATAATTATCCGCCACCGCCACCTGATGTCCCCGCCGGGACAGGTACATGGCGGTGGGCCAACCCAGGTAGCCGTCTCCTCCCAGGATCAATACGCGCATAACAGTTCTCCGGAAATTTGGGACCTCCGGGGCCGCCGAACCATAAAAATAGTTTCCCCCGCCGGGATTAACCGGGGCCGGGGTCTTATTTCCTGATTATTCATATGTTTGGGAGGCATGCAGGACTGGTTGGGGAACCGGTAGACCTCTTCCAGGTGAGCTAAGATATAGATAATAATGTACGTTTTTTTCCATAAAAAGCAATCAGAAAAAAGAATCGAAAACCCCCTGGGAAGCGTTCGTTTTCTTTGTCACCACTCCATAATCCCACTTGCAGATTACTTGTAATACATGTATCGTGAGCGCCTGGCTACACTTGAAAATCCACGAGACCTCGGTAAGCCTCTCACTGGACCACTTGGAACTTTTTGGCGTTATCGCCTAGGAAATTATCGCTTGATTTGTGATATTCAGGATAACGCCTCCCGTATTTTGGTAGTGCGTCTTGGAAAACGATCAGAGGTATATCGCTGACCACCCCGGTTTCCAGGGACCCTCCCCATAATCTTGTTCCATAAATCCTGGCCCTTCCCTGTTTCCATGGGGCGGCCTCACCGGTTGGATGGCCACATTTTTTATATCAACGTAATAAAAAAGCCCGCCGGCATCAAGACGCAGAAGCACCCTCCCGGCCCCTAACGGCTGCATCCCCTTATCGGATCTAATGGCTGCATGGGGCATTCCCCCGCAGCCTGCCCTCCCATTTAGCATTTTTGGGTCTCCCCCTTTTTTTTCTCAAATCAGGTCTTATAAATTTCTTTAGAGCAGTCTCTCATCGGCCTATGTCGCACTCTTAAAAGTTGAAAAGCCTGATCCCCCCCCTTGTCAGCTAGCGGCAGGGGGAAAAGATACCCTCCGGGCGGGGGGCTCATCATTACCCACAAGGCAGGAAGAAGTAGATTTTAAGCTGACTAAAAGCAATCTATGGTGGTACAGGCTTTCCAGCCTGTACAGGTTTTTCGGCACAGCCTGGAAAGGCTGTGCCACCGTTTAAAAAACTTGTGGGTAATGATAAGGGGCGGGGAGAGAGGGAGTAAGTCTGGGAAATGCCTTGTTTTTACTGGCCACTGACCACCGGCCACTGACAACTTTCTCTTAGCTTGGAACCGGGAACTTGGGACTTTTAGATAAGCCTATCGGCACTTCAGAATCTTCGCCCCCTCTACCCGCCCTCAGCCCCGGGGATGAATACAATTCCGCCCTGGCCGCCAACGTCCGTCCCCTTGACTGGGTGAACCCCGAGCCCTCCGGGAGCTACAACCTGGTGGTCATCGGCGGCGGCGCCGCGGGGTTGGTGGCCGCGGCCGGAGCTGCGGGGCTGGGAGCCAAGGTGGCACTAGTGGAGAAGCATCTCTTGGGAGGGGATTGCCTCAATTACGGCTGCGTGCCCTCCAAGGCCGTCATCCGCTCCTCCCGGGCGGCGGCGGAGGTAAAGGCGGTCCATCGGTTTGGGGTGCAGTTATCAGGCGGCCCGGAAGTGGATTTCCCGGCGGTAATGGCCCGCATGCGCCGCGTGCGCGCCGGAATCAGCCGCCATGACGCGGCCGCCCGCTTCCGGGACTTAGGCGTGGACGTCTTTCTCGGGGAGGCCCGGTTTTTAAGCCGCCGCACCGTGGAGGTGGCGGGGCGGACGCTGGCCTTTAAAAAGGCGGTCATCGCCAGCGGCGGGAGACCCGTGCACCCATCCGTGCCGGGGCTGGAGCAAGCGGGCTATCTCACTAACGAGACGATCTTTTCCCTGACCGCCCGACCGGAACGCCTGCTCATCATGGGGGGCGGCCCCATCGGTTGCGAGTTCGCCCAAGCTCTGAATCGCCTGGGTTGCCGGGTGACCCTGCTGCACAAATACGACCGCGTTATGAACCGGGAAGACGGGGATGCGGCTGAGCTGATCCAGCAAGTCTTTCTCCGGGAAGGGATCGACCTCATCCTTAACGCCAGACCCTTGGAGGTGGCCAAAACCGCAACCGGCAAGCTGGTCAAGTTCGAGAGCGCCGGCCTCCCCGGAGAAATCGAGGTGGATGAGATTCTCATCGGCGCGGGCCGGGCCCCTAACGTGGAGGGCCTCAATCTTGAAGCGGCGGGAGTAAAGTACGAACCCGGAAAAGGCCGGGGCGTGCTGGTGAATGACTTTTTGCAGACCAGCAACCGCCGCATCTATGCCGCCGGCGATATCTGCCTCCCCTACCAGTTCACCCACCTGGCCGACGCCGCGGCCCGCATCGTCATCCAAAACGCCCTCTTTTTCGGCCGCAGGAAACTGAGCGCCCTGACCATTCCCTGGTGCACCTTCACCGATCCGGAAGTGGCCCACGTGGGGCTGAACGAGGCGGCCGCGGAAAAGAAGGGGATCAAGATCGACACCTTTCTAAAACCTTTCAGCGAGGTGGACCGGGCCGTACTCGACGGGGCGGAAGAGGGCTTCGTGAAAATCCACGTCAAGAAAGGGACCGGCAGGATCGTGGGCGCCACCATCATCGGAAGCCACGCCGGGGAAATGATCAGTGAGGTGACCGCCGCCATGGTGGGGGGCATGGGCCTGGGGACTCTGGCCGGGGTGATTCATCCCTACCCCACCCGGGCCGAGGCCATCCGCCAGGCGGGCGATCTTTATAACCGCACCCGGCTGACTCCCCGGCTTAAAGGCTTCTTTACCTGGTTTCTGTCCTGGCGGCGGTGATTTCGGTAATAAGTGCGGCATGTTGTATAATTACTTAATAATATATTCAAGTTACGATTTAATTATCTCTTAAACCTTCCCGACTTTTTCCTTACCATTAGTGATTTTTTCTACCCCCAAAATAGGCATGATTACCGATTTACGCCAATTAATCCAAATAATTACTTTAAGACGAACTGAAGCCCCCCCCGAAATCCTTCCATTAATTCAAGGAGGATGTGCTGAAAGTCCGCAATGAATTTACCGGGTTTAATCAGTTCAACATCTTCTCGGATCTACTTCCGGAAAAGGTGCCAGGCATTACCGACAACGTGGTCTGGCTGGACACTTTCGGCGCGCACCCCCTGGATGTCTGGGATTGGCTGGCCCCCTACATGCGGCCCCCGGACGTGCCCACCACTCTGGGTGTGGGGCGGGCGGACCGCTCCCAGCCGCTGCAGGTGCTGCGCGAGCCGGTGCCTCAATTCGGGGTGGTAATGGAGCCGATGCCCCCAAAACCCTATGATCCCCGGATTCCTCGGCGCAAGCCCAAGAGAAAATTGGAGAACGGGGATACGCCTCCGGGGGAAAGCACCTGGCCGCCGGTCCAGGAGGTAAATATGGCCATCCCCAGGGTGGGGAGGGAGTTGGGGAAGGTTCCGGTGCACGCGATGTTGTCGCCCCTGTGCTACCCCATGCACGACCATTCCGAACCCACCCAGACCGCCCAGGGCGGCAACTACAACCAGGGGCTAATCGCGGGGATGAATTTCATCGGCGACCGCAACGCGGACGGCCGCCTGTCCGTCTCCCCGGCATCCAACATTGCCGTCGGCCCCAACGGCGTCCTTACCTTTCCTGCGGCCCCCTTGACTTTCAGCGACCCCAACTTCGGGACCACCCCGGAAAATCAACGCGCGGTCTTCGGCCCCGATTTCAACAAAAGTCCCTCCCGACCCCCAGGGCCAATTCCCCACCGACCCCCATGCCTTTACCATTCCCTATGACGTGGAGGCCTTTTGGGTTCTGGACGACCGGGACTCCGTCTGGAGCGAGTTCGCACCTTCCCCCTTCGCGTTCTTCCCCAGAAACGGCAATCAGCCCGGCATCAACGACAGGTTTGAGATCGGGTTCTTCAATGACTACAAATCCCATTTCCCCAATGAAGTTAGATAAATCCTGAAGTCATTCCTCCCACAATTTGGTTTAGATCGCCTTTTTTCTATTCGAAAATAGGTAGAAATACCTATTGACCCTCAAAAGATCGGGCTCAAATTGTTTATTAGATATTTTTGTCATCGCGGCAATTGTGTCCCTTCTAGATTTCGGATTTCATAATTTTGTAATCTTAGGAATCTACGTGCGATTATCTTTTCTGCTAAAACCTCTGGTACTCTGGCAGATCATTATTTTGCTGCTGCCGCCACCCGTTATCCCGAGTTTAGTTTCATCCACCGGGATTATTTGCCAATCCGAGGGCGGGAAAAAGTTAGCGCGCCATCCTTGCGGCTGTTCTCTGGAGGAGACCGGCTGCCATGCCTGCCGCTGTATCAACTGCAGGGGAAGCTGCTGCGCCGGGGTCAAAAAGAAACCCGCTCCGGCCTGCAACTCCCCTGAGAACGTCGTTACGGCCTGCCACCAGGCTGAGAAAAAACCTGCCGTTCCCGGTATCCGGGTGGTTCCCTGCGGGGGGCCGGAAGAACTCAACCTCAATTCCTTCGGCAAGGTCAAACTTATTTTAGCCAACTTTCTGTTTCTGCCGGGGATTCCCTTCCTTCCTGCGGTCCTGGAAGCCCGGGAGAAACTTGAGAATCTATTCTGCCAACCCGTTGTCCCCCCTCCTGAAATAAGCCGGTCCACCTAGCAGTTCTCCCTAATAATCCCAGGGCATGCCGCACCATGCTTAGAGTGCCGGTATGCCTTTACCGGGCCGGTTGTTCCGAAGGAATGGGCGTTCCTGATTCCTGACGGCACGCGGTCTCACCCGGAATCAATC
>DYJG01000744.1 GCA_020723225.1 Desulfobacca acetoxidans
CCCTCCAGGCCGGGACGATGGTGGCCACGGTGAAAGGAATTACGGTAAAGAAGAACAGCGCGGCGAGCTGCATGCCGCTGACCATGGGGGTAAGCCGGAAATCCGGGTAAATCACGGACCAGCCTTTGATGACCGGCGACAGGAAGGCCGCGGAAGTGAAGAAGATGTGGAGATAAGCCAACAGCACCCCCACCAGGAAGGAAGACAGGGAAATCGCCAGTCCTTCCCAAACCTTCATCTGCAAGACATCTCCGGTCTCCCAGCCGATGGCCTTTAAAATGCCGATTTCCCGCTTCTCTTCGGCGCTCAAACCGCCGGCTTTGTCCCAGGCGAAGATCAAAAAAGCCAGCACCGCGCCTGCCAGGGCCAAAAGCACCAGCCCGCCCCGCCAGTCGAAGACCGCATTATACGTCCGCAATATCTCCTCCCTGGTGATGGGCCGGCTGTCCGGCAGAATCTGCCTGATCTTGTTGACGATCGTGAGTACCTCTTTGGGATTCCTCACTTTGACGGTCAGGTCGGTGGCGTATTGGCCGGAAATCCCGAATATTTGCCGGAAGCCGGGCTCGGAAATGAGGATCAGGTCCGCGGAGACCAATTCCGCTTCCGGCGCCAGAATATCGAAGACCTGGTAAGGGACCTGCTTCTGGTCGTGGGTGGTGAACCACAGGCGGTTCCCCTTGGTCAACTGGCGGACCCGGGCCAGGCCCCGGCCGACGATGATCTCTTCGGCGGTGAGGGACAGGTTATCCGGCACCATTAAGGTATAATTGGCCTTCACCGTGTGGTCGTAGTAGTAGCCCCAAAGACGGCCTTTGACGGCCGCCACGCCGCGAACCCCGCTGATTTGCCGGGCATAATCCACCGGCATCAGATCGTGCCTGCCCGCTACGGTTCTTTGCACCACAATCTCCGGGGTATCCTTAAGCAGAAGTGCGGCTTCCCTCTGCATGGCCGCGGCATAAAACATGACTGAACCCAGGACCGCGACCGTCAGCACATAGACCGCAATGAGCGCGAGGTTTTTTCCCTTGCGCGGGGCCAGGGACGATAGGGTAAAGTCCAGGATATGCCGCTGTTTTTCAATCCACATGGAAATTTCTCCACGTATCCGGGGGCTGGATGGTGGCCCCGGTGGGAAAATGCTCCAACGCGGTGGGATGCGTCTGAAACGGGGTGTGCCGGTCGGCCTGGGAAGGATGCCGGGTATAGAAAGCTTCCGTGGCCAGGCAGAGGTCGGT
>DYJG01000070.1 GCA_020723225.1 Desulfobacca acetoxidans
TTAAGCAAAAATTACGATCCATTTTGCAACAGTCTCATATTATCTCTTTAAACTTTTGGTGCTCTTATTTTGTAAGTGGAATGGCCAAACAACGTTAAAATATAATTAATATAATCCTCAATCTTATTGTAGGCTTGGATTAAATAAGAATTGCCTTCACCCATTACAAGATTCTCTATGTTTTATTTCTTCAGCAAATTGCTTAGCCAGTTTATTGTATTCTGACAATATTTCCCTTCCGTATTTACTTTCTATTTCGGTTTCAATTCCTCTTAGCATATCCTGGTTTATTCTGAGATATTCATATCTGGGATTTTCAACCATCAATATTTGCCATGTACCTAAACTAGATAATATATCTTCTAGAATATTCGAATGAGGCTCTCCCCCGGATAATGAGAAAAACAATCCAGGAAATAGTTCTGGTTTCTTGGAATAAATTTTATTAAAAGCACGAAAGACATTGTTATAATGTATCTTAGTGCAGTCCTCTTTTAAGGCACCCAATGCCAAAATATTCAAGATAGATTCTTGCAGGGTCATTTTTGCTGCCATTCGATGTCATCTCCCCCCTCAATTTTCATCCCCATTGGTATCCTTAGCACATAAACCTTGCATGTTCAAGAAAAAGTACCACCAAAAAATTCAAATCGACTAACTATCTACTTTCAGTTCCTACTAGTTGGAGAGAAATAGCCCGCTCACTGATAATTTTCGTTTATCGTATAAGTTAAGAACAAAATTCCGTGTGGCAATTATCAGTAATTGCCGCCCATTCACCCACAATCCTGGTTTACATATTGTGTCTCTCTATTACTCCCACTTGCCATCGGAACCTTTTCAAGATAATATGCTATGAAGACTTAACTCGAGGAATAGCTAAAAACCTTAGGTCTTTTCCTGATAATAACTGCTCAAGCTCTCTTATTGTGAGACGACCCTATGCCCCCTTCGGAATTCATCCACCTCCACGTCCACACCGCCTACAGCCTGCTGGACGGCGCGGTGCGGGTGCCTGATCTCTTGGCCCGGGCCGCGGCCCTGGAGATGCCCGCGGTGGCCATCACCGATCACGGCTCTCTCTTCGGGGTTTTGGATTTTTATAACAAGGCCAAGGCCGCGGGCATCAAGCCGCTGTTGGGCTGCGAGCTTTACGTGGCCCCGGCGAGCCGCCACGACCGCAAAGCCGGGAAGGGAGACAACCACCACCTGGTGCTCCTGGCCATGGATAACCTGGGGTACCGGAACCTCATCGAGCTGGTCACCAAGGCCCACCTGGAGGGTTTTTATTACCGGCCCCGGGTGGATAAGGAGCTGCTCCAGGAACTGAACGGCGGCCTCATTGCCCTCTCGTCCTGCCTCCACGGGGAAGTGGCCCGGCATCTGACCGCGGATGATGTCAAAGGAGCGGAGGCTGCGGCCCGGGAGTACGCCGCAATCTTCCCGGATCGTTTCTATCTGGAAGCCCAGGCCAACAACCTGCCGGAGCAGCTCAAAGTGAACGCAGCCCTGCTGGAGTTGGCCCCCCGCTGGGGCCTGCCCCTGGTGGCCACCAACGACGTGCATTATCTCCAGCCGGAGGACGCCAGGGCGCATGACGTGCTGCTCTGCATCCAGACCGGGAAAACCGTGAACACCTCCGGCCGCATGCAGTTCAGCACGGACCAGCTCTATTTCAAAACTCCGGAAGAGATGGCCCGGGCCTTTCCCCATCCGGCTTTGCTGGCCGCGTCCGGGGAGATCGCCTCACGCTGCGATGTTAAGTTGGACTTAGGCGCCCTCCACTTCCCGGTCTTTCCCGGATCGAAGGGGGAGTCGGTGGAGGAGATGTTGACCAGGCGGGCTAAGGAAGGGTTGGAGTCCCGGCTTAAGGCCCCGGCCCATCCGGGCAGACTTTCCCCCCAGGATTACCAGCAGCGTCTGGACTATGAGTTGGGCGTCCTCATCAAAATGGGCTTTGCCGATTATTTCCTGGTGGTCGCGGACATCATCAACCACGCCCGCAGCCGCAAGATCCCCGTGGGGCCGGGCCGGGGCTCCGCGGCCGGCAGCCTGGTGGCCTATGCCTTAGGGATCACCGACCTGGACCCCCTGGCCTACGGCCTCATCTTTGAGCGCTTCCTCAACCCCGAGCGGGTCAGCCCGCCTGATATCGACGTGGATTTCTGCTTCGAGCGCCGGGGTGAGATCATCGATTACGTGATCCACTCCTACCACCGGGAAAACGTGGCCCATATCACCACCTTCGGGTCCATGAAGACCCGCCAGGTGATCCGGGACGTGGGCCGGGCCCTGGAAGTGCCCTATGCCGAAGTGGACAAAATCGCCAAGCTGGTGCCGGAAAAGCTGAATATCACCCTGGAGCAATCCCTGCAAATGGAGCCCCGCCTCCGGGAACTCCGGGACACCAACCCCGCGGTGAAGGAAATCCTCACCGTCGCCGCCACCCTGGAGGGCCTGCCCCGCCACGCCTCCACCCACGCCTCGGCGGTGGTCATCGCCGACCGGCCTTTGGTGGAATATCTCCCTCTTTACAAAGGCAGCAAAGGCGAGCTGGTCACCCAGTTCGACATGAAAGGGGTGGAAAAAGTCGGGTTGGTGAAGTTCGACTTTCTGGGCCTGCGCACTCTCACCGTCATCAACCAGGCGGTGCGCCTGGTGCGCCGCCGCCACGTCCCCGACTTCGAAATCCGGGCCATTCCCATGGATGATCCGGATACCTTCGCCTTGCTCCAGTCCGGCAACGCCGCGGGGGTCTTCCAGCTTGAAAGCGCGGGGATGCGGGCGCTGATGGTCAGGCTCAAACCTTCCACCTTCGAGGACATCATCGCCCTGGTTGCCTTATACCGCCCGGGGCCCATGGAAAGCGGCATGCACGACGACTACGTGCGCCGCAAGCACGGGGAGCAGGCGGTCACGTATCTTTTGCCGCAGTTGGAGCCGCTCTTAAACGAAACCTACGGCATCATCCTCTACCAGGAACAGGTGATGCAGATCGCCGCGGCCATCTCCGGCTATTCCCTGGCTGAAGCGGACATCTTGCGCCGGGCCATGGGCAAGAAGGACCCGGTGGTCTTCGCGGCCCAGCGGGAGCGCTTCGTCACCGGGGCCAAGCCCAGGGGCATCCCCCAGAGCAAGGCCACTGAGCTGTTCAACCTGATCGAAAAATTCGCGGGCTACGGCTTCAACAAGTCCCACAGCGCCGCGTACGCGCTCATCGCCTATCAGACCGCTTACCTCAAGGCCCACTACCCCCTGGAGTTCCTGGCCGCGCTTTTAAACAGCGAAATCAACCAGACCACGTCTCTGGCCAAGCACATCATGGAGGCCCGGGAACAGGGGATCGAGCTGCTGCCCCCGGACATCAACCAAAGCGACCGGGATTTCACCGTGGAGGACGGCAAAGTGCGCTTCGGCCTGGCGGGCGTGAAAAACGTGGGGGTGGGGGCCATCCTGGACATGCTGGAGGCCCGGAAAGCCGGTCCCTTCACCGGTTTTGGCAATCTCCTGGAAAGGGCCAACCTCACCAAGGTCAATAAAAAAGTCCTGGAAGCCCTGATCCAGGCCGGGGCCTTCGATTCCCTGAAGCTCCCCCGGGCCCGGCTCTGGGAGGGCCTGGAAGGGGCCCTGGAAAAGGCCCAGAACCTGAAACGCATCCAGGACGCTAAACAGATGTCCATGTTCGGGGGCCTGCCCGCGTCCGGCGGCGACGACTGGCTCCCGGAAGTCCCGGACTGGGAGGAATCCGCCAGACTCTCCCGGGAGAAGGAAGCCCTGGGGGTCTATCTCACCGGCCACCCCCTGGACGCCTACCGGGACCTCTTGAAATCCCTGGTCAAGGTCACCACCGCCGACCTGGCGGACCTGCCCGATTCCCAGGACGTGGCCTTAGGCGTGGTCATCACCCGGGTCCAGGAAAAGGTCAGCAAAAAGGGGGGGCGGCTGGCCATCCTCACCGTGGAGGACCTGGCCGGGTCCGTGGAGGCCCTGGTGTTCGGCGAACTCTATGAGAAGGTCGCGCCTTTCCTGAACCGGCCCAGCCTGGCGTTGTGGCTCAAAGGCAACTTGATCCAGGAGGAAAAAGGGCCAAAGTTGGTGGCCCAGGAGATCGGGGCTTTGGAAAACGCCTTGCCCAAGTGGCCGGACAAAATCGACCTTAGGCTGCAAACCATGAGCGCCACCCGGGAGCAGCTCCTGGCCCTTAAAGAAATCCTCTCCCGCCACCCGGGGCCGGTCCCCGTCTTCCTGCATCTTTTGGCTCCCCACAACGGCGACGCGGTCCTGGCGCTGCCGCCGGAGCTGCACCTCACCCCTTCACCGCAACTGGCGGAGGAAGTGAACCGGTTGCTGGGGTATCCAGCCCTTAGCCTCTAGTTAGCGGTCAGCTTGCAGCAGTCAGCTATCAGCTAAAGATGTCGGACATCAGCGGTTATTTTTAGGCCGCCGATGCATGCCAATATATATGGGATCACTTCACTTTTCCGCTCTAAGTACTTGACACATATTACCATATATGTTAACAAATCTTTGTGTCCTGGAATATCGTCTATTACAGCGAAGCCGTCCGGCAATGGGTAGACGGTCTGCCGGTGGGTCTGCGGGCCTATTATGCCAGGATCACCGAACGGATGTTGAAATACGGCCCGCATCTCGGGATGCCCTATGTGCGGCCTTTGGGGAAAGGGCTTAACGAGATTCGGGCCATCGGCAAAGAAGGCATAGCCCGTATCTTTTTCGCCGCCAGATCTGAACAAATCATCATTCTCCATGGGTTCGTGAAAAAAACGGAGAAGACGCCCAAAAGAGAGTTGGACACCGCCCGGAGGCGATTGCAGGAGATTTTAGATGAAAACGCATGAAGAAATGATTGCCGATTGGAAGAAGGCCCCGGAGTTCATGGCAGAATATGATGCCTTAGAAGAAGAGTTCGCCGTTTTTGATGCTCTGGTGGAGGCGCGCCAAAAGGCCGGTTTAACTCAAGAGGAAGTGGCCAGGCGCATGGGGACTAAACCACCTGCAATCGCCCGTCTGGAATCCTCCGGCGGGCAAAGGAAACCATCGCCGACTCTTAGCACCTTGCAAAAATACGCCAAGGCCGTGGGATGCCGGTTGGAGCTGCGTTTGGTACCCAAGAAAAAAAAGCAGGCTACAACGGGGTAGCAGGAAAGGGCGGGAAAGCGAAGCGCATCCCGCCTTCTGTATCTCAATCTGGTGGGAATATCCATACCCTTTTTAACTTCCTTTTATATCTCAGAAATTTCTAATAATAAAACGCGTGATGCGCTGCACTTTCCCCCCTATGCCCCCTACCCCTGACACCGGTGGCGGATGCTTTCTCCTTCCACCATGTAGACCACCTGTTCGGCGATATTGGTGGCATGGTCGCCCACCCGCTCCAGGTTGCGCACAATATTGATCTGGCTCTGGCTGGGCACGACGGCCCGGGGCGCGCCGGCCATCTCATTGAGTAAATCCTGGATAATGGCCCGGTCCAGGGCGTCGATGTCGTCATCCGCCAGGCAAACCTGGCGGGCCAGGTGAGTGTTGCTCCGGGAATAGGCTTCCAGGCTGAGGCGCACCATTTCCTGGACGCTTTGGGCCATGAGCTCCAGTTGGGGATGGAAGGCCCGGGGCGGCAGTTGCGCCAGGGTGAGGACCTCTTCGGCGATGTTGGTGGCCGAGTCGCCGATGCGCTCCAATTCGGTGATGATCCGGGCCGCGGCCATGACTTTGCGCAGATTCCCGGCCACCGGTTGAAACAAGGCGATGAGGTGCACGCATTCCCGGTCAATGGCGTCCTCCAGGCTGTTGACCGCCGCGTCTCCGGCGATCAACTGGCGGGCCTGCTCCGCGTTGCGCCACAGCAGGGCCTTAACGCTCTTCTCCAGGGCGTCAGCCGCCAAATGGGCCAACTCCATAAGTCTGGCCTGCAGGGCCATCAGTTCCTGGGAAAACTTGTCTCTGCCCCGGGCTTTTCCTTCCTTCTCAGGCGCCATGGCGCATCCTCGGCTTTCTCGGTCAAAATCGTTAGTTGGATTCCTCTATTGGTAACATGATAGGAACGCCCCAGGGGTCATTATCTTGATACCCCGGTAGGTTTTTAAATCCAAAAGATGGTGGTCGCCGGAAATGATATAGTCGGCCTTGGCCTCCAGGGCGCAAGCCAGATATTTGTTGTCTGCGGGATCGGCCGTAATGACGTTCACCTTGGCAAGTCCAGTGGTCATGATGGCTGCCGCAGCTAGGCCCTTGACGTATTCGTCGGTTTCCTTGAAGCTGCTTTGGTGGGTTTTCCTTAATTTCGGCCTTCTTAAAACCTCCTTAACCTCTTCCAAGATTTCCCGGGAAGCACAAAGCTGAAATTTTCCCCCATGCGCCGCTAATTGCAGGACCCGGGCCGGCTTGGAATCAGGGGATAAGTAAGCGCTGACAAAGACATTAGCATCGAGAACTATCCTAATCATCCGGTTTTGGCCTTAGCCGGCTTGGTCTTCTTGCGTCTCCTCACTTCCCGGATTGATTCTTCGATTGCCTGCTCGATCTCCTCGGGGTCCACCCCTTCCATCTTGGCGTGCATCTTCTCAACGATTTGCCAGAGCTTTTTCCCCTCGGCCTGCCGGTCCACCAAAACCTTAGGCCGGACAATCACCATGGCGTCCCCGATCTCAAAATCCAAAATATCGCCTTCCTTGAGGCGTAACTTTTCCCTCACCTCTTTCGGAAAAGTCACCTGGCCGCTCCGTAAAACTTTTGCAAAAGGCATGATGATTTCTTCTTTTGTAATAGCTTTCTAAATACACAATTAGTAATTTTGTATAATAATACTATAAATTCCTAAAGAATTTCTGTCAAGGCCGGGTAAGCTAATCGAAATCCACCCTCTCACCGCTCCAACTCCCCCGGCTCCAAATGGTAATTTCCCGCCAGAAAGTGTTGCGCCACGGCTTCGATGCTGGCTTCGCCGGCCATGAGCATGTCCATCTGCCGGGTGAAGAGCAGCAGCCGGCCGACCTGGTCGAGTTTTTCGGCGATTACGGGGCAGGGGTATTTCTGGAGGCGCGCGTCCACCCGGTCGCCTTTGACCTCCACGGTGAAGTCCAGGGCCATAAGGACCAGGGCCAAGGCCCGGACCCGGCGTTGGCGGCGGACCTCGTCGGCCGCGCCCCCCTTGAAGGAAAAGGAGATGTAGTTTTTGTTCACCGTGCTCCCGCAGTAGGCGTCCAGGACGCAGTAGTGGTAGCCCACCCGGGAGCTGAAATTCACATATTTATCGGAGATGATGGCGTAGCTCCGCTCTCCGAACCTTTCCGCCTCCTTGGGGGGGGCCATGGCCTGTTCCCGCATGACGGAAAAAAAACCGCCCAACTCGATGGGCCGGGGCTCCACGGCCTGCAAATCCTTGTGGGTCATGCCCTGGAGCAGGGCCTTCATGGGCACGGACGCGACCTGATCCAAAGTCACTTTGGAGGGCCGGTCCGCGACGCCGGTGAGGCCGTCCCCCAAATCAATCAGGTAGAGGTCCAGGGGGATTGGAGCCTGGAGTTTCAGCGCGCCGCCCTCCCGGTAGGAAACCAGATCGCTGACCTGGAACATCTCCTTATAGGAATATTCGTGCACCAGCCGACCCAGATCGTGGAGAGAGCGGCAGAATTCCGGGGCAAAATCCGGGGACTTGGGGTCCGTCAGGTTCAGGGGGATGATGTGCCCCGCCACCCTTTTCAAGGTTTGGTAGACCGGGGTCTCCTCCAGGTGGGACTCCCGGGCCTGCGCCTTAGCCAGGAGCTCCGGCACCCTTCCCAGGTAGACCCTCCCGGCATAGGCGTCCACGGTGATTTCCATGCCCTGAGTGATGACGCCCGTGGCCACCCGGGTATCCAGCAGGGTGGGCACCCCGAATTCCCGGGACAGGGAGGCCATGTGGCCGGTGATGTTGCCGAAATCGGTGACGATGGCCTGGGCCTTGGGCATGGCCACCACGAATTTGGGGGAGGAGCGTTTGGCCACCAGCACCGCGCCGTCGGGGACCTGCACCAGATCCTTGTCCTCCTGGACCAGGAAGGCCGGACCGCAGCCCACTCCGGGCGCGGCCACCGCGCCGCCCTCCAACAAAAGCTGGTAGCCCTGTATGGGAGGGATGTCCTGAAGCTCGCCCGGGGCCGGGGCCTGCTGCCGCAGGGGCCGGCTTTGGAGGACCAGCAGCCGGCCTTGCCGGTCCAGGGCCCACTCCACGTCCTGGGGACCACGATAGTGTTCCTCCAGCTTCAGGGCGTAACCGGCCAGGGTCCTGATCTGCTCCGGGGTGAGGCAGGGCCGGTCCCGCTCCTCCTCCGGCACCGGGATTTCCCGGAGGCCGCCCTCCGGATTGCTGACAAGCTGCACGGTCTTGGGAGTAATCTCAGACTTAACCAGGGTCAAAGAATCGTCTTTGGCGACCTGGTAGGTATCCGGAGAGATGACCCCCTCCACGGCATAGGGCCCCAGCCCCCAAACCGCGGAGATGATAATGCAATCCTCCGACAGGTTGAAGGGATGGCGGGAATACATCACCCCGCTGGCTTTGGCGTCCACCATCTCCAGGCAGGCGACGCACATGACGGTATCTTCGCCGCTGATGCCTTTGTTTAAGCGGTAAGAGATGGCCCGGGGAGTATAGAGACTGGCCACCACTTCCTTATAGGCTTGAAGGAGTTGATCCGGGGTTACATTCAAGACGCTTAAGTATTGGCCGGCAAAGGAGAGGTCGCTGTCTTCGCCGATGGCGCTGGAACGCATGGAGACGCGCAAATACTGCGGGCCGCTTTCTTGCCCGCCCCGGGGCAACTGCTGGTAAGCTCCAAGAATAGCCTCCTCCAGGGCCGGAGGCATCCGGGCCTGGAGAATCAGCCGCTGGATCTCGTCGCTGACCCGCTTATAGGACGGCGGGTCCTGGGGGTCCACTTC
>DYJG01000745.1 GCA_020723225.1 Desulfobacca acetoxidans
AAGGGGAAAGTTGAATTTTTAGGGCTGGCCGTGCTCCTGGCCCTGGCCACCGGAGTTCTGGCCGCCGAGCCGCCACTGGCTTGGGATGGCAGCCACTGGAAGGAATTCAGCCAGGAGATTAAGGTGGCTTATGTCAAAGGGGTTCTGAACATGGCTGCTTTTGAAACAGCCATGGGTGGGGCCGGCAGGGCCGCTTGCGTTTCCAAGGCCTTCACCGAGGAGTTGAAGACCAAAACCCTGGGGCAGGTCATCGCCGAGGTGGACAAATTCTATAAAGAAAAGCCCGACAAGTTGAAGACCCCGGTGATCGAAGTGCTGATGCAACGCTGCACCAGTCTTTGTCCGGCTGAACCGCCCGCCAAGGAGAAAAAATAATGAAAAAGACCATGGTTTTGGTGATGGTGGTTGCTTTGCTGGTGGGTGGCTGTTCCGGTATGTCCCCCACGGAACAGCGGGTCTTGTCCGGGACCGCCATCGGCGCCAGCGGCGGCGCTCTCATCGGCTGGGCCGCAGGCTCGCCCGCAGCCGGGGCGGCCATCGGCGCGGGCGCGGGGGCCTTGGGAGGGTTCCTCTACGACCGCTATGAGAAATCCCAGGGGCGGCCATAGGGAGATCGAGGTTTCCTTTTTTCCTAACTTATAAGGGGGAAAATCCATGCGTTTATGGGTAACAGGTTGGATTGCGGGACTGGTTTTGCTCCTGGGCCTGACCACGGCAGCCCCGGCCCAGCAAAAAAAGGCCTTCCTTTGGAACGGCAACAACTGGACCCAAGTCTCCTTTGAGGCCAAAGCCGGTTATGTCTTCGGCGTCGGCAACCTGGCCGATTTCGAGACGGCCGCCACCGGCGGCAAAGTCGCTTGTGTTTCCAAGGCCTTTACCGACGAGCTGAAGACCAAGACCGTGGATCAGGTCATCAATGAGGTGGACAAGTACTATAAAGAGAATCCGGCTAAAATGGAAACCACGGTGATCGAGGTGATTCTCCGGAAGTGCACCACCGTCTGCCCACCGGAGAAGAAATAAGGGGGGAGAAAATAATGAAAAAAGCGGTCATTCTGGTGGTAGTGGCAGCGATGCTGCTGGGGGGATGCTCCGGGATGTCCACGACTGAACAGCGGGTGCTGAGCGGCGGCGCCATCGGCGCCGGCGGCGGCGCCCTC
Source organism: Desulfobacca acetoxidans (assembly GCA_020723225.1). GTDB lineage: Bacteria > Desulfobacterota > Desulfobaccia > Desulfobaccales > 0-14-0-80-60-11 > SURF-52. Next base: position 1,161 of record DYJG01000745.1, read on the forward strand.
ATCGGTTGGGCCGCCGGCTGCCCGGCCTGCGGCGCGGCCATCGGCGCCGGCGCCGGCTTGCCGGGAGGCTAT
>DYJG01000071.1 GCA_020723225.1 Desulfobacca acetoxidans
TGTCCCTCACTCACACACCGCGCCCTTGCTGCCGGAGCTCACCATGCGGCTGTAGCGGGCCGCGTAGCCGTGTTTGATCTTCGGCTCCGGCGGCTGCCAGGCGGCTTTGCGTCGGGCCAGTTCCGCGTCGTCCACCAAGAGCGTCAGGGTCTTGGCCGGAATATCGATCTTGATGCGGTCCCCCTCCTTAACGAAGGCGATGGGGCCGCCCTCCGCGGCCTCCGGCGAAATATGGCCGATGGCCGCGCCCCTCGTGCCGCCGCTGAAGCGGCCGTCGGTCAAGAGCGCCACCTGCGTGTCCAACCCCATGCCGGCGATGGAAGACGTAGGGGTGAGCATCTCCCGCATGCCGGGGCCGCCCTTGGGGCCTTCGTAGCGGATGACGATGATGTCCCCAGGTTTGATTTTCCCTCCCAAAATGGCGGCCGTGCCCTCCTCTTCGGATTCGAAGACCCGGGCCGTGCCTTCGTTCACCAGCATTTCCGGAGCCACTGCGGACTGCTTCACCACCCCGCCGTCCGGCGCCAGATTCCCCTTCAGGATGGCGATGCCGCCCTGGGCGTGGTAGGGGTGGGACAGGGGACGGATGACGGTCTCATTCAGCACCTTGACCGGGGCCAGATTGTCGGCCACCGTGGCTCCGGTGGCGCTTAAAGGTTTTCCCGAAACCAGACCGGCATCCATCAGGACCTTCATGACCCCGGGCACGCCGCCGGCGGCGTCCAGGTCCTCCAGGTGGTGGGGGCCGCCGGGGCTCATGTGGCAGAGGTGGGGCGTGCGGTTGCTGATTTCGTTAAATAAGTCCAGGGACAGGTCGATGTCCGCTTCTTTGGCGATGGCCGGCACGTGGAGCACGGTGTTGGTGGAGCAGCCCAGGGCCATGTCCACGGCCATGGCGTTTTTGAAAGCATCCAGGGTGGCGATGTCCCGGGGCAGGATCTGTTTTTCCACCAGCTCCATGATCTTGAAGCCGGCCTCTTTGGCCAGCCGAAACCGGGCCGCGTGCACCGCGGGGATGGTGCCGTTGCCGGGGAGCGCCATACCTAAGGCTTCGCTCAGGCAGTTCATGGAATTGGCGGTGAACATGCCGGCGCAGGAGCCGCACCCCGGGCAGGCGCACTCCGCCAGTTCCTTCAGGTCGTCTTCGCAGATCTTCCCGGCCTTCACTGCGCCCACGCCCTCAAAGACGGTGATCAGGTCCACCTCTTTCCCCTGAAAGCGCCCGGCCAGCATGGGGCCGCCGGAAATCAGGACCGCGGGGATATTAAGGCGCAGCGCGGCCATGAGCATGCCGGGGATGATCTTGTCGCAGTTGCAGACCAGCACCAATCCGTCCACTGGATGGGCCATGGCCATGATCTCCACGGAATCGGCGATGAGCTCCCGGGAAGGCAGCGAATATTTCATGCCCTGGTGGTGCATGGCCAGCCCGTCGCAGACGCCGATGACCCCGAACTCCAAAGGCGTCCCCCCGGCCAGCCGCACCCCGGCCTTGGCCGCCTGGGTGATCTTGTCCAGGTGGATGTGCCCGGGTATGAATTCGTTAAAGGAATTAGCGATGCCGATAATAGGCTGGTCGATTTCCCGGTCGGTGAGCCCCATGGCCTTCAGCAGAGAGCGGTGGGGATATTTTTCCAGGCCTTGTTTCATCAGGTTGCTGCGCATGGTAACTCCTTCGATTTAATTCTGTCTAAAATGATGGGTTTCACGCAAAGGCGCAGAGACGCAAAGAAAGACGCAAATAAAATATATAATTTTGTTGTGCTGATCGGTTCCCCTTGCTATTGCGTCGATTCGGGCTCCTGGGCGGCCGGCGCGCGCTCTGCCGGCGGCTGGCTTTCCGGGGCTTCCGCCAGGGTTTCCCCCTGGGGCTCCGCTTTGGGTTTGGGTTTCGCGGACCGCCGCCGGGGCCGGGAGGGGCGTTTCCTCTCGCCGGTTTTTTTCGCCTTGGCCGTAGGCTGGGCCTCCAGAGCCGGTTTCTCCTCGGCCGCCGCTTTGTCTTCGGCGGGAACTTTGCCCTCGGCGGCCGGTTTCGGTTCGGCTGCAGGCTTACGCTCGGGAGCCGGTTTGGCTTCGGCTGGGGCCTTGGGTTCAGCAACCTCCCGTTTGCCGTATTCCACCAGGATTTCTTCGGGCCCTAGGCCTTCTTTGCCGGTGACCACAATCTTGAGGCCGAATTGCTCCTCCAGGTCAAGGAGGTCGTGGCGCTTCTTATTGAGCAGGAAATGGGCCACTTCCGCGGGGGCCAGGACCCGCACCTCGTGAACCTGGCCCTGGGCCGCCTGGGTGCTGATCTGCCGGAGCAGCCCGACGCTCAGGGTGTCCGCCTTTTTGATGCGGCCCCGGCCCTGGCACGCGGGACAGGGGATATAGGCGCTGGTCTCGGCGGTGGGGCGCAGGCGCTGCCGGGAAAGCTCCAGGAGGCCGAATTTGGAGAGATGGCCCACAGTCACCCGGGCCTTGTCCTTTTTCAGGCTGGCCTTGAGGGTCTGCTCCACCTCCTTCTGGTGCTTCTTGTCCTTCATGTCGATGAAATCGATGACGATGAGGCCGCCCAAGTCCCGGAGCCGGAGTTGGCGGGCCACTTCTTCCGCAGCCTCCAGGTTGGTTTTGTGGGCCGTGTCTTCGATCTCCTTCTGGCCGGTGCTGCGGCCGGAATTGACGTCGATGGAGACCAGGGCTTCCGTGGGGTTGATGACAATGGTGCCCCCGGATTTCAAAGGGACGCGCTCCGCGTAAATCCGGTCGATCTGCTCCTCCAACTGGTAGCGGGTGAAGATGGGGAGCTTGTCTTTATAAAGCTTAAGGGTGTGCGCCTGGCGGGGCGCCATCTCCTGGAGAAAGGACCGCAAGGTCTGGTAGACGTCTTTATTGTCCACCAGGATAGTCTTGATATCCGCCGAAAAATAGTCCCGGACGGTGCGGGTGATGAGGTCCAGGTCCCGGTGCAGCAGGCAGGGGGCCGGCTGGGTCTGGGCGGCCTGTTTAATGCCCTCCCAGAGCTTCAGCAGGTAATTCAGGTCCTTGGTCAGTTCCCGGGTGGCCGCGGTTTCCCCCGCAGTGCGGATGATCAGCCCCATCTCCGAGGGCAGGCCCAGCTTTTGGGCCAGTTCCTTCAGGCGCTGGCGCTCCTCTTCCTTTTCGATCTTCCGGGAGACCCCCAGGTGGCTCTGCCTGGGCAGGAGGACCAGGCGCCGGCCGGGCAGGGAGATGTAAGTGCTGAGATAGGCCCCCTTGGTGGCGGATTCCTCTTTATAGACCTGGACCACGATCTCCTGGCCCTTGCGCAGCACCCGCTGGATCTTGGTCTTGGATTTGCTCTGGGGTTTTTCCTGGTACCAGTCCTCATGCACTTCCGACAGGGGCAGAAAGCCGTGGCGCTCGCCGCCGTAATTGACGAACGCGGCCTGGAGGCTGGGCTCGATATTGACCACTATGCCCTTGTAAATATTGGCCTTGGTGGCCTCCCGGGACGAGGACTCCAGGGCCAGCTCCTCCATCTGTCCTTCTTCGACGATGGCCACCCGGAATTCCTCCGGATCCGCGGCGTTGACGAACATCTTCCGGGGTGGACTCATTTTCCCCCCTCCCTGAGGCGCTGGGCAAATTCCCGGAACCCGGGCTGGCGGTCCTGGGCCGCCATGCGATTGACGGCCAGGGCCAACGCGGCCGGGGTCTTTAAATTTTTAATGGGCAGCATCTCCCGGCGGCGGAAAAAGGCCGTGGGCACCAGAAAATTGATGTCCCCCTGGACCGGCTGGTAATACAAAAAACCCTCCTTCACCGCCACGGGCATGGGTAGGCCCTCATCCCGGACCCGGCGCCAGCTCTCAAAGGGGCGGGGATAGTGGTTGAAATTCCGGTTCAGGAAGGCAATCTCTTTGGTGGGCAGGTCTCCCAACTGGAAGGATTCCACCATCACGTCCCGGTCCAGCTCCGGGTCCCAGGCCAGCATGCCGCCCTTCTGGGGCTTCTCGGGGTTGTTGGCCACCACCTCCATGACCATGCGGAAACCCTTTTCCCCCAACTCCAACACCAACCCCAGACTGTGAAAATCCAAAGACCCCGTCAAATAGTCCAGGTCTTCGATATTATAGGAAATTTTATTCACGAACCCCTGCAGCCAGTCCCCCACCGCGTCTCGGGAATGATAGGCCTTCTCCCAGGCATGGGCCCCCGGCAGGCTGAAGAGCTGCCGATCCATGGCCTGCTGCATCGCCATCTGCCCGTGGTTGTGCAGGCGCCGGGGGGAGGTTTGGTCATAGAAAAACCGCCCGTTTTGCACATTGAGGCCATGAAAGCTCTCCTGCACCATGAAAAAGACCCGGTCCGGACGGAAGCCGTAAAAATGCCACCTATAAAAATCCTTTTCCACCCCCGCGACCATTTCTTCGCTGACGATCACCAGGAGATGCTGCCGGGCCAGCACCTCTGCCGGGGACTCGCCCAGTTCCCGGGCCAGCCGGGCCAGATCAAAGGCCAGTTGCAGCATGTGCCGGCTTCCCAGGGACAGGGGCAGCAAATCCTGGGGCGGGCAATCCAATTGAGAGGCCATGGCCTCCTCGGCTACGACCTTGCCGGACTCCAGGCTCAACAGATGGGCCATTTCCTGCAGGCTTAAGTCCCTGGCAATATTGATGAAATACTTGGGACCCAGGAAAAGCCGGGTTCCCTCCCCCGCAGCCGCGTGTTCAAAGAGCACTTCCCCCCGGGCCACCGCCTCCTTGGCCAGGCGCAACGGCTCTGGAGCATCTTCGTTTAACAGGTGGATCAGGTGCGGCCCCTCCAGTTGGTCAAGGCGGGGGTAAATGTTTATCAACCGCTCCTGCGCTTTGATCTCGGCCAGGGAACCGAAGCGGGACAACTTCTCTTGAGCCAAGGCAATACAGGAGACTAGATAATGCTCGCGAGACCGGAGATCCACCACCGGCGTTTGTGCTTGAGGCATGAAAACCCTGAAATTTTGATTGGTTAGGTTATAATTTTTATCATGATTAACCCCCCACTGTCAAGTTTTTATGCGGGAAAGGCGATTTTCGAGTGTGGAGAGCTGGGGGGCTCACCTCTCCGCTATCCTTGCAAGCAACCTTTCCTGCCCTTCGGATATTGAACCGGAAAAGCTGACCCTCACCAGTAGGTTCCTGCAAATAAAAAGAAAAATAAACTATGGGGTTGGGGGAGGGGGCAGAGGGGCCCGCGGCCCCTGGCCCCCTCCCCCAAAAAGCGTTCGTTACAGCGCCGGGCGCAGGTAGGTGGGAGTCAGTTGTTGGGGGGCCACGGCCAGGCCTTGTTCCAGGCGGAGCCGGCCCAGCCTGGCGATGGTTGCGGCCTGGGAATGGCGCAGCTCCGGTGAGGCCCAGACGATTTCCGGGGACAGGTGTTGTTTGAGAAAATCCCCGTAGGCGTCTAGCCCGGGGCCGGTGAGGAGCAGGGGCGGCTGCAAAAGGGAGGGCAGGGCCGCCACCGCCAGGCGCTGGGGTTCGCCCTGGGCCTGGGGAAATTCACCCGGACACTGAAATACCCCCAGGTAGACTTCCTGCCGCTTGGCGTCCATCAAGACCGCGACCGGGTGGGGCTGAAAGGAAACTTGGGCGGCCAGGGCCTCCAGGGTGGGCACCGGGACCAGGGGACAGCCCAGGGCCCAGGCCAGGCCCTTGGCTGTGGCCAGGCCGATGCGCAGACCGGTAAAGTTGCCGGGACCCTGGCTCACGGCGATGGCCCCCAGGTCGGGCAAAGCCCGCCCCGCGGCTTGAAATAGCTCCTCCACTGCGGGCAGGAGATGCTGCAAGTAAGTGCCGGGGCTGTGCAGAGAATACTCCCCCAGCAGCCGGTCCCCCTCAGCCAGGGCCAGGCTGCCTTTGTCGGTGGAGGTGTCCAGGGCCAGGAGGAGGGAGCGTTTTTCGTTTCTCGTTTTTCGTTTTGCGTTAAAGGAAAGGGGATTCATAAATACCAAAAATGGTGGGGCGGCCGTCCCTGGCCGTCCGAAAAGTTGGCAGGCGGGGACGCCTGCCCCACGGTAGAGAGGCTCACCCCACCTGGAGCATTTTCATTCACCCGGCAGCTTATTTTTACGAAAACCGCAAAACGAAAAACGCAAAACCATCACTTGGGGCTGAGGAGGCGCAGAATATCCTGATAAAACACCAGGGCCATCAGGGCCAGAATCAGCATCATGCCCACCGCCTGGGCCATCTCCCGGTGTTTGACGGCCACGGGTTTGCCCCTGACCGCCTCCCAGGCAAAGAAAAACAGGTGCCCCCCGTCCAACACGGGGATGGGCAGCAGGTTCAACATGGCCAGATTGACGCTTAAGGCGGCCATGAAGAAGATCAGGGCGCTTGCGCCCGCTTCCGCTTGCTTCCCCGCGATCTGGGCGATGAAGATCGGCCCCCCCAGGGCTTTTAGCGGCGCTTCCCGGGCCAAAAGTTTGTAGATCATGTCCAGGGTCGCCCAGGCGATGTTCACGGCTGAGGACACTCCTTTGCTGAAGGCCTGGGCCGGGTCCACCCGGTCGATAGCCATATCTTCGGAGGGTCTGATGCCGATGACCACGGAGGACACCTTTTTCTCGAAAATATCCTCAACCTCCATCCGTTGGGGCACCACCTCCACCTGGAATACCCGGTCTCCCCGCTTCACTTCCAGACCCAGGGGCCGCTCTCCATGGGCCTTAATTTTTTTAGGCAGTTCCTCCCAGCGGCTCACCATTTCGCCGGCCACCGCCATGATTTTATCGCCTTTTTGCAGTCCGGCCCGGGCCGCGGGGGAATTCTCGGTGACCCCCCCGATCTCCGTGGTCATATAAGGAATGCCGGCAAACGCGAAGACCAGAAAAAGGGCCAGCACCGCGAAGAGGAAATTGAACCCCGGCCCGGCCACCACGATGAGGAACCGGCGCCACAAGGTCTGGTGCGCAAAGGAGCGGTGCTCCAGTTCGGGAGGCACTTCGTCATGGGGATTTTCCCCCAGGAGCTTCACGTACCCCCCCAGGGGGATGACCGAGAGGCGGTAATCCGTCTCCCCGATCTGCTTATGCAGCAGCCTGGGGGGAAAACCCAGGGAAAAGGCGTCCACCCGCACCCCGCAGGCCTTGGCCAAAAGAAAATGGCCCAGCTCATGGATGAAGATGAGGACGCCTAAAACGATGATGGTCGCCAATACGGTAGTCATTAAAGGCTTGTTGCTCCTTGTTTTTCAATCAGGTGTTGCGCGTGCTCCCGCGCCCAGCCATTGACCCCCAGGACGTGGGCCAAATCCTGAATGGGCATGGGGGCGTGGGCGCTCATCGTCTCCTCCACCACCCGGGGAATGCCCAGGAAAGAGAGGCGTTTTTTCAGAAACGCGGCAACCGCCACTTCGTTGGCGGCGTTCAGCACTGCGGGCATGGTGCCCCCGGCCTGGGCCGCGTCGTAGCCCAGCCTAAGCGACGGAAAGCGCTCGAGGTCCGGCTCCTCAAACGTCAGTTGGGCGATTTGGCTCAAATCCAGGGCGGGGCCGCTCAAGGGCAGGCGCCGGGGGTGGGCCAGGGCATAGGCGATGGGCAGCCGCATGTCCGGCACCCCCAACTGGGCGAGCACCGATCCGTCCACATACTCCACCAGGGAGTGAATAATGCTCTGGGGGTGGATATAGACCCCGATGCGATCCACCGGCAGCCCGAACAGAACGCCGGCCTCGATGACCTCGAGCGCCTTGTTCATCATGGTGGCGGAATCAATGGTGATCTTGGCCCCCATGTTCCAGTTGGGATGGCGCAGGGCCTGCTCCGGGGTCACCGCTGCCAGCTTTTCTGCGGGCCAGGCCCGGAAAGGCCCGCCCGAGGCGGTGAGCCACAGCTTTTTCACGTCCTCCCGGCGCTGCCCCTCCATGGCCTGCATCAGGGCGCTGTGCTCGCTGTCCACCGGCAGCAGGGGCACGTCCTTGGCCTTAGCCGCGGCCATCACCAGCGACCCCGCGGCCACCAGGGTCTCCTTATTGGCCAGGGCCACCGGGATGCCGGCCTGAATCGCAGCGAGCGTCGGCTCCAGGCCCGCCGCGCCCACCATGGCGGAGACCACCAGCTCCACGCCCGCCGCGGTGGCCACTGCGGCCGCGCCCTGGGGGCCGGCTAGGATTTGTAGGTTATTGCCGGAGGGCAGCAAATTTCGCAGGCGATCCGCGGCTTCCCCGTCCTGGACCGAAACCAGGGCCGGTTGGAAGTCCCCGATCTGCCCGGCCAGCAACTCCACGTTTTTACCCGCGGCCAGCGCCACCACCCGAAACTCCCGGGGGTGCTCCCTCACCACCGCCAAGGTGCTTTGGCCGATGGAACCGGTGGACCCTAAGATGGCTAAATTCTTCACAACCTCCATATTAACCCATTCCTCCTCCACCTGCAAAAGAAAAGGGGCCAGGGGGCAGGGGGCAGGCATTAGCAGCCAGTAGCCAGTGGCCAGTGGGCAGCGGGGGGTGAATGGAAGCCCAGGCGTCTCGCCTGTTCTCCTTTGCCTGCCTTCCCCGCTTTGTCATTCTGAACGGAGCGCAGCTTCGTTGCGAATCTATCTTTATTGCTGGTTCCCAAGCTGTGCTTGGGAACGCCGATTTCCCGTCCAAGCTCTGGTTGGACACCACTGTTTTCCCCCTCTCCCCCCGCCCCGAAGGGTGCCCTTATACCCTGCCTTAATTGGCGGGGGAGAGCCGGGGTGAGGGGGGACTAGGCTTTTCATGATTTATGGGTGAGCCAAAGGCTCATGTTCAACTGCTTGGGAGGCAAAGCTTGGCTTTGCGAAACAGCGCCACTTCCTTTTCCCAGGGAATTCAGATAAAATGCATATATAAAAACCTTTCTTTAGAGAGTAGGGAGGGGAAAGCTGCCCGGTTCTCCTCCGGAAAATAATTCCATTATGACCCAACGCGCAGCAGCCCTGGCGGGCAAGATCACC
>DYJG01000072.1:0-8300 GCA_020723225.1 Desulfobacca acetoxidans
CAAACCCAGATTAAGATAAATCTAAAAAGGCTTTTCCGACAGCCTCGCTATTTATCCTATGCCTGTTTTTTGATATTCTATGAGGTGTTCCGTTCAAACCGCATCACATTCAAACGCATTCGAAATGTAGGGGCGAACCTTGTGTTCGCCCAAGCGTTCAGGGCGAACACAAGGTTCGCCCGAAAAACATCCTTTGACGGCTTGTTATTAGGCCATGATTTGTAACCCAATGAACCTGCCGGACCAGGACAATCCCAACCGGGAAATTTACAACACCGCCTATTCAGGCGGGGAGATGTCTCTCTTTACCCCAGAGATACTCACCTACGACCGTGAGATGATCCGCCTCCGCCTGGAACTCCTGCGGCGCTTTGGCTCCGGCAAGATTGTGCTGGACCTTTGTTGCGGCACCGGCTCTTACCTCCGCCAGGAATGGGGGCAATTCCTAAATGCCGTGGGGGTGGACTTCAGCCGCAAGATGCTGGAGGTCTTTAAACGAGAACTGGGAGAAGAGATGCCGTCTAATCTGCTTCTCCTGGAAGGCGACGCCCGCCGGGTTCCGGTGCGCTCACGCACCATGAACCTGGTCTTTTCCTTCACCTCTCTGTATTACGTGCCCCGGGTCTCCCTGGCGGTGGCGGAAATCAGCCGGGTCCTCAAACCCGGCGGGGTCGCCGTCTTTGAATTGGGGAACCAATGGAGCCTGAACACCTATGTGAGCGAACGGGCGCACCGCCGTCAAGGCATCGCCAAGCCTTTTCACGTGTCTTGCCCGGCCATGGTCAGGATGATTCAGGAGGCGAACCTCGACCTGATAGAACACCGGGCCTTCCAGCTCTTGCCCATGTGGGGCGGCGGCCCCTTCTGGCTGAGACCCCTGACCGACTGGCGCTGGAAATGGCTCCTGGGCCTCAAGGTGGGGGGCAGGATGCTGGACGAGCGGCTCAGCAGCCTGTGGCCCTTGAAATTCCTGGCTTTTCGCCACTTGTTTGTTTGTCAAAAACAATAATTAAAATTGCCTATGCACCGTCTCAAGTTCCTCCTCCATACCCTCACCGGCCGCTCCCTTCCGTTTCTCCAGCCTTTCTGGGGGGCTCGGGAATGGGGCCTGATCGCCCGTTGCCTGGCGGGAGCCTCCTTGCAGGGCCAGGTCTCCGGCCTGGAGGCGGAGGTGGCCCGCCTGACGCAAGCCCGCTACGCCCTGGGCCTGAACCTGGGACGGAGCGCCATCCAGGTGGCCCTGGAAGCCTTCCGCTTCCCCAAGGGCAGCGAAGTAATTCTCCCTTCCTTCTCCTGCGCCGGGGTGATCATGCCCGTGCTCCAGGCCGGGCTGGAGCCGGTCCTTGCGGACGCGGACCGGGACTTCAACCTCAGCGCCGCCGGCGTCGAAGCCGCGCTCAGCCTCCGGACCCGGGCCGTGATCCTGGCCCACCTCTCCGGCAAGTTTGCCCGGGATACGGAACCGATCCTGGAGCTGGCCCGGGCCAAGGGCCTCAAGGTCATCGAGGACGCCTGCCAGGCTTTCGGACTGCAAAAGCATGGGAAATGGGCGGGCGCTTACGGCGACGTGGGCATCTTCAGCTTCGGCCTGGGCAAGAACCTCATGGGACCCGGCGGCGGCATGCTGATCACCAATGATGACGCGGTGATCGCTTATGCCCGGAACCGGCCCCTGACCCGGGAAGCCTCCCGGTCCGTGCGGCGCAGAGTCGCCCGGTTCGCGGCCCGCTACGGCCTTCCCAGGGCCGGGTTTTTGGCCGCCGCGGCCGCCAAAATCCGCACCCCGGGCCGCTCTTGTTCCCTGGAAGCCACCCTGGACACCCTTGCCTTTCCGGTCCACGGCCTGAGCGCCATAGAGGCCGCCCTGGCCCGCTGCCAGGTGGAGCGCTTTTCCGAGATCATCCGCCGGCGCCAGGCCAACGCCCGGGCGCTGCTGACTTCCGGGGTGTTGGAGGGATCCGGCCTTGATCTCCCGGACCCAGGCGACCACATCTTCACCAAGTTTCTCCTCTCCACCGTCGGTGACCCCCGGACCGCGGTTTCTTTGCAGGTGGCCCTTAAAAGCCACGGCATTGAAATTGAACTCTCTTATGTCCCCCTGCATCTCCGCCCCCCCTTCGCCGACTGCCGCCGGGGACCCTTGCCGGAAACGGAGCGGCGCTGGTCCGGAGCTTTCGCCGTCCCCGTTCAGCCTCGCTTCGGCCGGAAAGAAATGGACCGGATTATCCGGGTATTGGCAGGTTTTGCCGGAAAGAGCGGATAATTCCTGGACCGACTGCAAACTGTAACGCCTGGACATTCTTACTTCTTTTCAGATAACCAGCCACTGGCCATGGCCACTGACTACTGACTACTGGCTTCTGGCTACTGGCTACTGGCTACTGAAAACTGTATCATTCCCGGCAGTTCCCATTTCTACGAATTTATGGTAATTAGAAACCGATATGACCGAAGTCCCCATCCCTGCCCGCCTGCCCTTGGAACCCGCCAGGATTCCCCTCACCATCACTTCCGACCGTAGTTGGACCCGGCTGCGTTTCCGGGAAGTATGGGAATATCGGGAACTCCTGGGTTTCCTGGCCCTCAGGGACATCAAGGTCCGCTATAAACAGACGGTTTTCGGCATTGCCTGGGCCCTGATCCAGCCTTTCTTCACCATGCTGGTTTTTAGCTTATTTTTCGGACGCCTGGCCAAGATGCCTTCCGACGGCGTCCCCTACCCCATCTTCTGTTATGCGGCCATGGTGCCCTGGTCCTTTTTCGCGGGCGCCGTGTCCCATGCCGCGGACAGCCTGGTGGGCAGCGCCAACCTGATCTCCAAGGTCTATTTTCCGAGGATCATCATGCCCATGGCGGTGATGCTTTCCGGGCTGGTGGATTTCCTGGTGGCCTTCGCCCTGGTGATCGGGATGATGGCTTATTACCACATGATTCCCACCCTGCAGATTATCTGGCTGCCCGCGTTCCTGCTCCTGGCCCTGGTCACCGCCTTGGGCGTGGGCTTGTGGCTCGCCGCCCTGAACGTCCAATTCCGGGATGTGCGCTATACCCTCCCCTTTTTGGTGCAGTTCTGGCTCTTTGTTACGCCCGTGGCCTATCCCAGCAGCCTCTTGCCCGAACCCTGGCGCACCTTATACGGCATCAACCCCATGGCCGGAGTGGTGGAAGGCTTCCGCTGGGCCTTGCTGGGCACCGCCGCGCCCGGCCCCATCATCGCCGTCTCCGCGGTCTTCGCCCTGGTCTTCCTGGTCACCGGCCTCTTTTATTTTCAGCGCATGGAAAGCATCTTCGCGGATATCATTTAACGGTCGTCCCATGGGTTCTCTGGCTATAAGCGTGGAAAATCTGGGAAAGAAATACCGCCTGGGGGGGCTCTCCTCCGGCTACAGCACCATCCGGGAGACCCTCACCGACGCCTTTCTGTCCCCGCTCAGGCGTCTCCGGGCCTTAGGCCGGGGCCAGGGCGCGATTGAGGCCGCCGACACCTTCTGGGCCCTCCGGAATGTCTCTTTTGATGTGAACCACGGGGAGGTGGTGGGCATCATCGGCCGCAACGGCGCGGGCAAAACCACGCTGCTTAAGGTCTTGTCCCGGGTCACCACCCCCACCGAAGGCTGGGCCAAGCTCTTCGGCCGGGTGGGATCGCTCCTGGAAGTGGGCGTGGGCTTCCACCAGGAACTCACCGGCAGGGAAAACGTTTATCTGAGCGGCGCCATCATGGGCATGAAAAAGCGGGAGATCGACCGCAAGTTTGATGAAATCCTGGCCTTTTCCGGGGTGGAGGACTTCATCGACACTCCCGTCAAGCGTTACTCCAGCGGCATGTACACCCGCCTGGCCTTTTCCGTGGCCGCGCACATGGAGCCGGAGATTCTCATCGTCGACGAAGTGCTGGCAGTGGGCGACATGGCCTTCCAGGAGAAGTGCCTGGGTAAGATGTCCGACGTGGCCAAGGCGGGCCGCACCGTGCTCTTTGTCAGCCACAACATGTCCGCCATTTCCCAGCTCTGCCCCACATCCATCCTGCTGGAAGAAGGGCGGATCAAATATCGGGGGCCCAGCCCGGAGACCATCGGCCGATACATCAACCTGATGCAGAATACCAAATTTTCCCAATTCGACCGGCGCCAGGACCGCCGGGGGAACGGAGTCTTGAGAGTCAAACGCCTCTATCTGGAGGATGAATCCGGACGGGAACTGGACGTGGTCCCCTGCGGCGGCAAGGTGCGCCTGGTCTTGGAATATGCCGGGGCCGACCCGCAGAAGACCTTGTCGGAAGTGGCCGTCCACATCCTGGTGGCCAACGGCGCCACCCGTCTCTTTTCCCTGTTGAGCGACGTCTCCGGAGGCCTCTTCCAAAACTTGCCCCCCACCGGCAGGTTTGTCTGCAACCTGGACCGCCTCCCCCTGATGCCGGGGAATTACGATCTCCATTTTCTGGTGTTCGCAGGCCGGCAACTGGCTGACAAGATTTTCTTCGCCTGGCCCCTGGTGGTGGGCGACGGGGACTTCTTCGGCACCGGGCGCCTCTCCAACAACCGTGACATCCACGGCAGCCTCCTGGTGCCCCACGCCTGGACCCTGGACGCAGATCGGCGGGGGCAGGAAGACGGGGGGGAAGATTATCGTTAGCTGATTTTATTCTCATTCAACTAAAAATGGCCTTTTCGCAGCCGCAGATGAGAAGGTGATAATCAGGGGGGAGATTCATAATCCAGGGTTTTTCCGCCGGATAAATCCGGATAGTTTACCTCAAACCCCAGACAAAGGAGAAAAACTATGCCTCCGGATTCCCTGCTAATCGCCACGGAAAGAAAAGCCCTCATGGCCCTGATGGATGAAGGGGACTATAAAATTCCCAACCGCCGGGTCGATGAGAACCTGCTGCTGGCCACCTGGAATATTCAGAAATTCGGGAGCAAGAAGTCGGACCGGGCCCTGCAATACATTGCCGACATCTGCGAACGGTTCGACATTATCGCCCTTCAGGAGATACAGACCAATCTGCGGGGCCTCAGCAAGCTGCAAGACCTGCTGCCGGGGAACTATAAAATCCTGGTGACCGACCCCACCGGCAATGATGAGAGGTTTGCCTTCTTATACGACAAACGTACTGTGGTCAGCACGGGACTGGCCTGCGAAATCGGCTTCGCGGTGTCCGGGAAAACCCATGCCGGCTACCAACTGCACCGCATGCCCTATTGCGCCTCTTTCCGGGCCGGGCGCTTCGATTTTGTGGTGACCAACGTCCATATCTTTTATGGGGAGGGCGAGGCCGGTAAAGCCGAACGAGTTAAAGAAATCACGGCCCTGGTGTATTACATCGACCGGCAGTCCAAGGCCCCAAAATACAAAGTCTTTGACCGGGATTTTTTTGTGGTGGGAGATTTCAATATCGAAGAAATTGGAGACCGGTTTTTCAATGCCTTAGCAGCCAAAGGGTTCCAAATGCCCGCTAATTTGGATACCCTCTACACCAATTTCGCCCAGGATAAAACCTTTGACAAGATCGCCTGGGTGAAGCGGGATTCGTTTTCGTTCAGCGGCAATTGCAACGTGGTCCCCTTTTACCAGGTCTTATTTCAAGACACCGACCCGCCGGGCGGCAAAGCCGAGATGAGCGATCATCTGCCCCTCTGGGCCGAGTTTAAGATCAACAAGTTGAGCCAGGAACTGGACCAGATAATCAATAAGGGGCAATGAGGCGCATCAGGCAGGATGACTGGCCTGGATGATAAAGAGGCATCGCCCGGGAAATGGACTGCGGCGGGAATTGCATGCAAAACCTGCCGGATGCCCTTAATTACGGCACTCTGAAGACGAATGCCACGATTAATTAGCAACTTTATCACGTTATCAATTTAGTTTAAAATATGGGCCATATGTTGTTCCATCCCCGCATTCAAATCGCCGGCCGCACCATCGGCCCCGGCGCGCCGGTGTTCATCATTGCCGAGGCCGGGGTCAACCATTTCGGGGATTTATCCAAGGCCCTGGCCCTGGTGGACCTGGCGGCCGCGGCCGGTGCGGACGCGTTCAAGACCCAGGTCTTCGCCACCGACCGCCTGGTGTCCGGGACGCTCCCCGCCTGGCGGGAACGGCTGCGCCCTAAAGAAATCACCTTTGATTTTCTGGCCCGGATGAAAGAACACTGCGACCAACTGGGGCTGATCTTCCTGTGCACCGCGCACGAGGAATCCACCCTGCCCTGGCTGGACGCGCTTCAAGTCCCGGCTTACAAAATCGGCTCCGGCGAACGGGACAATTTTCCCTATTTCCGGGAAGTGGCGGCCCGGGGCAAACCCGTTATTCTCTCCACCGGCATGTATGATCTGGAGAAGGTCCGGGAGACTTTGCTAGTGTTGGCGGACGCGGGCTGTCGGGACCTGGCCCTGCTCCACTGCGTCACCAGCTATCCCACCCCTTATGCCCAGGTAAATCTCCGGGCCATGCACGCTTTGCAGGAGATCTTTCCCGGGCCGGTGGGCTATTCCGACCACACCGGCGGCCACCACGCGGTCCTGGCTGCGGTGGCCCTGGGCGCGGCTATCGTGGAAAAACACATCACCCTGGATTTTAACGTGCCCGACGCCCAGGACTGGAAGGTCTCCGCAGGTCCCGAGGATTTTCCCCTGCTGGTTAAGCACATCCGGGAAGTGGAAGCGGCCCTGGGCAGCGGCGTCAAAGCCGTCCAGCCCTGCGAGGCCCCGGCTCTGGAATGGGCCTTGAAAAGATTGGTGGCCGCCCGGAACCTGGCTGCCGGCACGGTCCTGGAAAAGGATATGTTCATCGCCAAAAGGGCGGGAGCCGGCCTGACCCCGGTGCATCTGCCGGCAATCCTGGGGCACAGGCTGAACCTGGACCTCTCCGCTGACGAACCTCTCAAATGGGAGCACCTGGTGGCCCCATGAGCGAACGGCATATCGCAGTCTTAACCGGCAAGCGGGGCGGCTACGGCGCCATGAAGCCCATGCTCAAGCTGCTGGACGACGATCCCGCTATCAAACTCTCCCTCATCGTCACCGACCAGCACGTCAATCCCCGCTTCGGAGCCACCATCAATGAAGTGGAGAAGGATTTCCGGGTGGCCGCGGCCGTGGACATGGAGCAGGACGGCGGCAGCGGCCAGTCCCGGGCCCGGGCCATCGGCGTCTGCATGAGCAAAATGGCGGATCTGCTGGGGGATTTGCGCCCTCAGCTCCTCGTGCTCTACGGCGACCGGGGGGAGGTGATGGCCGCGGCCCTGGCCGCGCTGCACTTGGGCATTCCCGTGGCCCATCTCCAAGGGGGGGACCGTTCGGGGAACATCGATGAATTGATCCGCCACGCGGTGACCAAACTCTCCCACCTGCACTTTGCCTCCAACATGGAGAGTGCGGCCCGCATCTTGAGCCTTGGTGAAGAGCCCTGGCGGGTGCACGTGGTGGGGGACAATCACATCGACCAGATCGTGGCCCGGGATTATACCGACCCGGAGACTCTCCGAAAAAATTATGATATTCGAGCCGACGAGCGGCCCCTCATCATCCTGCAACACCCGGAAACCACCCGGCAGCGGGATAACTACGCGGACATGCGGGCCACCATGGACGCGATTCTGCCTTTAAAAAGGCGCACCCTCGTCGTTTATCCCTGCTCCGACCAGGGCTACGAAGAGGTGGTCCGGGCCATCGAAGAGGCCCGGGGCCTGCCCGGGGTTTCCATTCACCAAAATATCGAGGCCGAAGATTTTTGGGGTCTGCTGGCCCTGGCCGGGGCTTTGATCGGCAATTCCTCCGCGGGGCTCATCGAAACCCCTTATCTCCATATCCCCGCCATCAACGTGGGCATGCGGCAAAAAGGGCGGCGCCGGGCCGAAAACGTCATTTCCTGCGAATACGACCGGGAAGAAATCGCCGCGGCCCTGGATAAAGCCCTGAACGACCCGGAGTTCAGCCGCCAGGTGCGGGAGTGCAGCCGGCCCTTCGGCGACGGCCTGGCCTACCAGCGGATTGTGTCGGTGTTAAAGAGCGTTCCCCTGGATGAAAAACATTTGAATAAGATCATTACTTAAATCATTTTCATAAATCGAGATGACCCGACCCGTTGCCCTATATTATCGCCTGCTGCAATATCAACCCGAGAATCTCGGATTCCTGAGGGAGCATTTCCGCCTTATCGAGCTTGAGAACCCGGGAGAGGATCGGGATGAGATTTTAGAGGATATCGACCTCTGTTTCGCACCCCTGGGCTATTATTTCAGCGCCGGGAAGATGGATAGCTGCCGCCGGCTGAAGGCCATCGCCACCAATACCACCGGC
>DYJG01000072.1:8320-8892 GCA_020723225.1 Desulfobacca acetoxidans
ATCGACCTGGCCGGGGCCGCGGCCCGGGGGGTTAAGGTCTTTTCCCTTAAAGAGGAAACCGAGTTTCTGGCCACCATCACCCCCACCGCGGAGCACACCATCGGGCTGCTCCTGGCTTTGATGCGCCGGAGCCCCTGGGCCCATGCCGCAGTGTTGGCCGGGGAGTGGAACCGCCGTCCTTTCGGCGCGCCCCGCATGCTCTCCCGCCTGTCTTTGGGGCTCGTCGGCTGCGGCAGATTGGGGAGCATGGTGGGGCGCTACGGCCTGGCCTTCGGCATGCAGGTGGCCTTTTACGACCCCTATCTGCCGGAAGCCCCCCCGGGGATGACACGGGTGGAAACCCTGGAGGAACTGTTAACCGCGGCCGACGTGCTGAGTCTCCACGTCCATGCCACCGCCGCCACCCACAAGATGATCAACCGGGACCTCTTCCTGAAATTCAAGCCCGGCAGCTATCTGATCAACACCGCCCGGGGGGAGTTGGTGGACGAAGAGGCCTTGCTGGAGATGCTCGTAACCGGCCGCCTGGCCGGGGCCGCGCTGGACGTGCTGGACGGGGAATTCACCCCCGG
>DYJG01000746.1 GCA_020723225.1 Desulfobacca acetoxidans
GAGGGGCACTCATTCTCCCAAGGCCCAGGCCGTGGACAAACACGGTAATGTTTATGTCACCGGGGAATCAAGGGGAGCAGGGACTAAGACCGACTACGCCAGTATTAAATACAACAGCAACGGCCGGCTGCTTTGGGAGCGCCGCTACGATGGTCCGGGAAGCGGTTTTGATCAACCCAGGGCCATGGCAATTGACGAACAGGGCAACATCTATGTAACGGGAGCGTCATATCATAATTACCCCCCTTATAATTATGACTGGGCGACGATCAAATACAGCTCTGACGGCGAGACACTATGGGTGCGACGTTTCAATGGGCAGGGGAATGATAATTATGGCGACGCAATCACCGTGGATAGATGGGGTAGTGTCTATGTAACAGGACGTTCATCGAGTGGCTACGCCACCGTCAAATATGACCCGGACGACGAGGAAATATGGGTGCTTTACTACAACTGCATGAGTAATTATAGTTATTATCCAACAATATTCAATGCGGTTGATAAACTGGGAAACATCTATGTAACCGGTTCTACCACCACCGATTGGAACCAGAATTACACATTAACGGACTATTGCACCATAAAAAACCGGCAGCATGGCCGCATCCCCAACTACCCCAATTAGCTCGTCTGATTGTGCTTTCCGGATGATCGGCTGGCATCGGCGTTTATCGGCGGTTGATATTTTGCCGCCGATAAACGCAGATGAACGCCGTTAATCATGGTGCGTGAGACGCACCCTACCATCCCCTTCTTTCCCGCTGTCCAGCCTCCGGCTGAATTTGCCATTTGAGTATTTTCCCCATTATTCCGAATAAATGAAAAAGTTCGGGGTTTTCGGGGTTGATCCCTGGGGGAGAGGTGCGGATGAAGGCCGGGGCCGGGCAGGTTAAGGGCAAAAACGGGTTTGCGCCGCTGGAGGCGGAGTTGGTGCGCTCCATGGTGGGGCGCATCCAGGATATCCTGCCTCTGCCCAACATGGTCAACGCCATTTTGAAGGTGGTCAACGACCCGTACGCCTCCTTGAGCCGGGTGTCGGAGACCATCCTCAAGGACCAGGCCCTCACCGCCAAGGTCCTGAAACTCATCAATTCCGCGTACTACGGGCTGGCCGCGCCGGTGGGCACCGTCACCCAGGCGGTTTCGCTCCTGGGATTGGATAAAATCAAGAACCTGGCCATGGCCATCTCCCTGGCCGAGGGCCTCTACCGCTACTCCG
>DYJG01000073.1:0-7302 GCA_020723225.1 Desulfobacca acetoxidans
CGGAGCGCACCTCCCCCAGGATGATGCGGTCCGGCCGCATCCGCAGGGCGTTCTTCACTAAATCCCTCTGGGTGATTTCTCCCATGCCCTCCAGGTTGGCGGGGCGGGTCTCCAGGCGGACGACGTGTTCCTGCTGCAACTGCAGTTCAGCGGAATCTTCAATGGTGACGATACGTTCATCATTGGGGATGAAGCTGGAGAGCACATTGAGAAAGGTCGTCTTCCCGGTGCCGGTGCCACCGGAGATGAGGACATTGAGCCGGGCCTGGACCATGGCCTCCAAGACCATGGCGATGTCCTGGGTGATGGAGCCGAACCCGATCAGGTTGTGCACCCGGATGGGGTCCCGGGCGAATTTACGGATGGAGAGCGACGGGCCGTCCAGGGCGAGCGGAGGGATAATGGCGTTCACCCGGGAGCCGTCCGGCAGGCGGGCGTCCACCATGGGAGAAGATTCGTCAATGCGGCGGCCCACCCCGGCGGCGATCTTCTCGATGATTTTCAGCAGATGGGCGTTGTCGTTAAAACGGATGTAGGAACGCTCCAATTTGCCTTTGCGCTCCACGAAGATCTGATCGTAGCCGTTCACCAGGATATCATTAACCGTATGGTCATGGAGCAAGGGTTCCAGGGGGCCGTAGCCCAACAATTCGTCCCGGATCTCCTTACACAACCTGTCTTTTTCCGGCAGCGGCAGCGCCAGATTTTCTTCCGCCAGGATGATATCCACGCCCCGGCGCAGATCCTCCTGCAGCAGCTTATCTTCCGTGTCCGCCAACCGGGAGAGGTCCAGGAGGTTGATGAGCCGGTAATGAATCTTCCCCTTCAATTCATTAAAGGCGCTCTCTTTCTGGTCGTCGCCGCGACCGGCGGCCATCCCCCGGTCCGTTGCCGGGGATCGCTCCCGAATACGGGCCATGATTCCCATAGCTAACTCTTCCCTACCAAACGCTTGATCCACTTCAGGCCGGACCCGGCGTTCTTGGCTTCATCCCCCAGCAGTCTGCCGGCAATAGTTCTTAACTCCTGACAAACGGTGTGACGAGGCGCTATCTCCCCCATAGGACGGCCCTCATTGATGCAGCGTCCCACCTGCTGGGGATCGAAGGTGATCTTGCTGGTAATTTCCCGCCCCAGGAAGCCCACCACCTCTGCCTCCCCCAAATCTCCCCGCTTCTGCCAGGAGTTGAGGATAACCTCGGACCTCACCCCTCCCAGATCCAGCAAATGGAGCAATTCCAACAACTTCTTGGCGTTGGAGAGCGCCGGGATACTGGGGTTGGTCACCAATAGAATATCGTCGGACAGCTCCAATGCCTTCAAGGTGACTTCGTCCATCTGGTGGCAGCAGTCCAACAGAATCCAACTGAAGAGGCGGGTATTTTTCAGGTAGCGCAGGACTTTTTCAAAATGCTCCCCGCTGACCGCCTCCGCTTCCTCCAGTCTCGAGGGAGCCGGCAAGATGCTGAGATACTTGTCATAGGAGTGGAACAGGCTCTGGAGATAGGCTTTATCCAGACGCTCAAAATTTTCTATCACATCAATGACGGTATACTTGGGTTGCACATCGTAAAAATAGATTACCTGCCCATAACGCAGGTCCAGGTCCAGCAACAGCACCTGTCCCTTCTGCTCCTGGGCCAGCAAGTGGGCGACGTTGGTGGCGATGAAGGTGTTGCCCACCCCCCCTTTGCTGCCCAGGAAAGAGACCACCCGGGTGGTTTCCGCCACTTCCAGGCTGGCATCCGGGGTGGGCAGCCGGTCCAGGGCCTCTTGAAATTCCTCAACGCGGATCGGGAAGGAAAAGCATTCCTTTACTCCCAGCCGCAGGGCCTTCCAAAGGCTGTTGGTGGTGATTTCGTGCAAAAATAGAAAGATGGAGGGGCTTTTCGGATCAGCCGCGGTCTTTTCGATCCAGCGGTCGAGCTTGGCGTCGTCTTCCTGGTATTCCAGAAAGACGACGTCGGTCCCGGAGTTCACCCGTGCGGGGAGATTGGCCAAACTCTGGGTGTCCACCAACATTCCCTGACGGGAAGTATTGATGATCTTCTGTAGATACTCCCCATTCTCCTTGGAATGGTAGTAGAGAGAAAATCGAATGGCCATCTCCTTGTTCCATCCCTGGGGTGGATCGGCCGTGGCAATGATCCATCAGAAGCTCACGGACTGCTGATGCCGGCGCTCCTTCTTATTCTCAAAAAGGCGGTGAAGATGATGGCGTGGTGCGCACCGGTTCTTTATTTCCTGGACGACTTCCCTGATCCTGGGGTTGCGTTTTCCGCGCAAGCGGCCGGAAAGAATCCAGATAGCTCACGTCCTCCACCTTCTGGCGCCGGATGATTTGCACAGCCGGCCCGGTGGCCGGCCCGATTTCCTCCTCGCCGGCCTTGAATAACTTGGAGGTTTTAACCCCCTGGGTCTCCGTGGGATTTTCATCCTTTTGGCTTCGGAGCACCAGGGAGAGATGGCTTTCCTGGGCCGCCAGGGCCAGGCGCTCCCCTTCCTCCGGGGTCACTTCCAGGGTGACCGTGGGGACAATATGGGGTTTGCCGTCGGGATCCTTTTCAATAATTTTCTGCCCGGTGCCCAGCACCCGCACATTTTCCAATACTGTCTTGGCCAAAGGATCGTTGCTGTATTCTCCCCGGTTGATGGCGGCTATCACGTCCACCCGGTTGTTGGGGATGATAAAGCCCGCCACTCCCGAAGCTTCGTCCACTTTCACGGTCATGGCCCGTTTGTCGGGAGGAACCAGGGCCACCATGCCGGCGGGGGTGCCCTGGGGCGCCAGCTTGGGCTCCAGGATGGGTTCCCCGGCGTTCATGGGCAGCGTCGTCACCCGTCCGGCCAACTGGTCCACTCTGCCGAAGCTGCCTTTGGGACAGGTTGCCTGGGGCCATTGGACTACGCTTAGGTGCTCCGCCCTTAAGGCATTGGCCGGCTCGATATCCTTGGTTGCCACCACCACCGGAGACGTGGGTACTTTGGCTGCCTGCTCCACCTGCCGCTGGGATTGGGACTTCATCCAACCCAGGGCCATGAAGGTAGCGGTGGCCCCGAAGACCAGGGCCATCAGAAGCCATAGCCAGGGAGGTAAGCGACGCATATTGATCACTCCATATACATGACGGTAGTGGCTGTCAGGTTGAGGTCCGCCATTTTTCCAGCCAAATAATTGTTAATATTCTGGGGCAAGACGCAAAACTTATAGGTATAAGTCACATCCACGGTCAAAGCGTTGCCGCTGGCGCCTCCTGCTCCGGTGACCGCCACGTTGGCGTCATCTGTCAGACCGGAGAGGTTAAGATATTTCCGGACTTCGGTGGTAATTTCAGTCGAGGTCCTCCGGGGGTTGCAATAGACCACGCCGTACCTGGCCCCTTCCCGGGCGGCATGGGTCAACATCCCCTTGGTGTAGAGAATCATCCCGAATTCCACGATGGCAAAGAGCAGGGCGACGAACAAGGGGGCGATGAGGGCAAATTCCACCGCGCTGGCGCCCCTCTGGCTCCGATCAGCGCTCTTCATAATTCCCTCCGGGAACATGCTTGCCCTACTCAGGAAACAGGCCCCGTGCCACTCCCGGTTTCTGAGCAGCAGGGGCCCGTTCCCTGCATCCCTAGATGGTCAGAGCGTCTTAGCTGCCAGTGCCGACACTCGTGGCGACGTTTTGGAACATGGTGCTCAGATTCTGGCCCAACAGGGTTACCGAACCGATGATGACCGCGGCAATCAAAGCGACCAGGAGGCCGTATTCCACAGCGCTGGCGCCTTCTTCTTCACGGATGAAATTCTTGATTTTGGTGAGCAGGTTCTTCATTTTTTTTCTCCTTGCAAATTTTGTGTTGCGAGTCTGATGCAAATGCGTCGGTTCATAAGGACCACTTCAGTTGACAGCATCGATTAAGTATTGTTTGGTCCTCACCTCCTTATAGAGATACGGGGTTTTTTCCGGCTCACCGAGCTCACCAAAAATCGGCTCAGGAATGTCACCCGAGCTGTTTTCTCTATGGCGTCCACTTCGGCAGTCCCGCTGCCTTGACCCTGAAGGTTTTAGGCCGGTGACTTTGCGCCCTGCCCTTTCGGACAGTTTGCCTTTCTCGGTGGCCTCCGTTTTCTGGTTTTCTTATCGGCAGGTTTCTCCACGGGCTTAAATAATCCCGAATAAATTTTTTATAGGTAATTATGAGGATAATCTTAGAGAACTATTTATTTCCCTCAAAGTTGCCTGGGGAGGACGCCCACCCCATAGGATATCTTATTGTATTAAATAGATAATTAATTATATCCACCAGATCTTGCTATTTCTTATTGCCCCTCCCAGGATGCCCCGGGGTCCGGGTTTAAAGTTTTATCGCTATCGGGCCGATTTTCTGAAAGTATTCCTTTGCCCACTTTTGCCGGACCGGGAGGATGACGGACCATGAGATTACAAACTGCGGCGGCCGCCGGGAAACCGGGGGGAGAGTCCTCCTGGCTCCACCGGCCTCAACCCCAATCTCTCAAGGAGGTGGGGGTGCCGGAAATCTTCCTGGCCAATCTCACTTTAAAACACACCTTTTATCTGGATGTCTTCGTCCTGGCTGATCTGGTGGACCGCCTGCGGCTGCCCACCACCATCGTCAACCAGTTGGTGGATTATCTCCGCAAGGAAAAATACGTGGAAGTGCGGGGGCCGGACGCCTTGCGGCCGGTGGCCAACCCCTTGAGCCTGGCCAACCGCTATGCCCTCACCGATGGAGGCAAAAGGCGCGCGGGCCAGCTCCTGGAGTATGACGCTTATGTGGGGCCGGCGCCGGTAAGTCTTGAGGACTACTGGCACCAGGTCAGGCAACAGAGCATCAAGCTGGGCAAGGTCACGCCCTCCCGGTTAAAGGAGGCCTTCCAGGACCTGGTGATCTCCCCGGACCTCCTGGGGCTGCTGGGACCGGCCGCGGTCAGCGGCAAACCCCTGTTTCTCTACGGCCCCCCAGGTAACGGTAAAACCACCATTGCCTTAAGAATGGGCAAGATGTGGGACGACACGATTTTGGTCCCTTATGCCCTCTACGTGGAAGGCAACGTGATCCGCGTCTTTGACGAACTCTCCCATCCGACGGTGGGCGAATCCGGCCTCGAGCAGACAGACCGCCGCTGGGTGAAAAGCCGCCGCCCCGCGGTCCTGGTGGGCGGCGAACTGACCCTGGCCATGCTGGACCTGGCTTTCAACCCCACTTTGAAGTATTACGAGGCCCCTTTGCAGCTGAAGGCCAACAACGGCATGTTCATCGTCGACGACTTCGGCCGGCAGCAGATGTCCCCCCAGGAACTCCTCAACCGCTGGATCATCCCCCTGGAAAACCGCCAGGATTTCCTCTGCCTCCATACCGGCCACAAGTTCTCCATCCCCTTTGACCAGTTCCTGGTCTTCGCCACCAACCTGGAGCCCCGCACCCTGGTGGACGACGCCTTCCTGAGGCGCATCCGTTCCAAGGTGAAGGTGACCCACGTCACCAAGGAGCAATTCCTGGAAATCTTCAAAATCAACTGCCGGCAGTATCAGATAGATTACAACCAGGACGCGGTGGATTATCTGGTGGAAAACTTCTATGAGAAAACCCAGCGTTCCATGGATGCCTGCCATCCCCGGGATTTACTGGAACAAATTATTGATTATAGCTCCTTCAATCAGGTACCCCCCTCGCTCTCCCGGGAAAACCTGGATCGGGCCTGCCGTATCTACTTTGTCTATTAATTCCGGCCGGGAGAGCGTGGCGAGGAGATTTTAAGGGGGGGAGCCAATCCCCTTCTGGCTGCTCTCTACTCGGCCGGCTCGGGGGCCAAAGAGAACCAATGATAATTTCGGAACTGAATTGGCCTTGGCTAAGAGACAGGCTCCTGGTTTTGTTCCCTTTCCTTTGCCTGGCTTTCTATCTCGGCATCTGGATTCATTGGATCATAAACTCCTCTTCTTCTTATACCGGCAACGTCGGCAACCCCTTGGGCCTGGATTTCTCCTACTGTTGGTCTGCCGCCTTACTGGCGCTGGGCGGGGAACCGTCCGCGGTTTACGACTATTCCCGGTTGGCCGCCGTGGAGATGGCCCATTTCCAGGTTAAAGCCCTACTTCCCTGGCTCTATCCGCCTACCTACCTGTTGCTGGTGCTGCCCTTCGGTTTATTGCCCTACCATGCCGCCCTGGCGGTCTGGCTTTCCACAACTCTGAGCGGATATCTGTTCATTCTCCGCCTCATCGCCCCCCATCCCCGAACCATCTTGTTTGCCCTGGCCTTTCCCGCGGTCTTCATGAACCTGTTCTATGGCCAAAACGGATTCCTTTCCGGTATTTTCCTGGGCGGAGGCCTTCTCTTGCTGGACCGTTCCCCGGCAGCGGCAGGGTTACTGTTTGCGCTTCTCACTTATAAACCGCACCTGGCAGTCTTGGTGCCGCTGGCCCTGGCCGCGGGCCGTCGCTGGCGGGCGTTGCTGGCCATGTTGGTCTGGACCGCGGCGTTATTTCTGGCCACCGCCCTGACCATGGGCTTTCAGGTCTGGACGGCTTTTTTCCACCACCTGCTCATGGCCCTGAAAACCATTGAGGCCGGGGGCTTGAAGATCTTTTGGATTATGTCCAGCGCCTTTGCCGCAGTCATATTAGGCGGGGGCGGGGTGGCTGGCGCCCGCATCCTGCAAGGGGCGGTCATGCTGGTCGCGGCCGCTTTCGTGGTCCGGGTTTGGCGGCGGGAAACCGCTCCGGGGGTACGCAACGCCGCGTTGGTCCTGGGCATTCTTCTCTTTATCCCCTACGGCTATGTCTACGACCTGGCCCTTCTGGCCCTGCCCCTGGCTTGGCTGGGGTGGGACGGCTTTACCCGGGGTTGGCTGCCCGGGGAGAGAACCTGCCTGCTCCTGGGTTGGCTTGCTCCCCTCGTCCTGCCGCTTTTGGCCATGACCACCCGGGTGCAAATCTTCCCCCTGGTCCTGATGCTCCTAATCTTTCTGGCGTTGCGGCGATCGGCCCTCGGTTCTCCAATCACCTTTCCGGAGAAGGCCGAGGCCAGTCGGGACCTTTCCGCAGACACTGCCGCCAAGATTCCGGGGGCCGCGGCAAATTCATGAGAAATATCGAACTTTATCGGGCTTGGGTAAAGGACAGATTTTTCATCGTCTTCCCGGGCCTGTGTCTGGCCTTCTTTCTTGGTATGTGGGCGTCCTGGATCATTACCAAGTCTGCTTACGACCCCCGCGCCGCCTGCCCCATCGGTCCGGATTTCTCCTATTGCTGGGCGGCCGTCTCCCTGGTGTTGGGTGGCGAACCGGGCG
>DYJG01000073.1:7312-7590 GCA_020723225.1 Desulfobacca acetoxidans
CAGTTTTCGACTTTGCCCGGATGAAGGCGGCGGAAAAGACCCTCTTCGGGGTTGACCTTACCGTGCCCTGGCCTTATCCCCCCAGCTACCTGCTGCTGCTGCTCCCCTTCGGCCTGCTGCCCTATCTGCCTTCCCTGGCCGTCTGGCTCTCCAGCACCCTGGGCGGCTACCTGTTTATCATCCGCCGCATTGCCCCCCATCCCCGGGCGGTCTGGTTGGCCCTGGCCTTCCCCGGCGCCTTCCAGAATCTGTTTTTCGGGCAAAACGGCTTCCTTTCG
>DYJG01000073.1:7600-8846 GCA_020723225.1 Desulfobacca acetoxidans
GGGGGGAGGCCTTCTGCTGCTGGATCGCTCCCCGTGGCTGGCGGGCTTGTTACTGGCCCTCCTTACCTATAAGCCCCATTTGGCGGTATTGGTGCCGCTGGCCCTGGCGGCCGGACGCCGCTGGCAGGCCCTGTTGGCCATGCTGGTGGGGACCGTGATCCTCGTCCTGACCACCACTCTGGCGCTGGGTCCCCAGGTATGGTCGGCCTTCGTGAACCACATCCCCAAGGCCGTGAAGATTTTGGAGACCGGGGGCCTGAACCTGTTGCACATGATGCCCACCGTCTTTGCCGCGGTGCAACTCAGCGGAGCAGGCGTAACCAGCGCCCGCATCCTGCACGGCGCCACCATGCTGGCCGTGGCCGTGCTGATCGCCTGGGTCTGGAGGCGGGAATCCCCGCCGCCCCTGCGCAATGCCATGCTGGTCCTGGGCATCCTCATGTTCAGCCCCCATGGCTACGTCTATGATCTTGCCATGTTGGCGCTGCCCATGGCCTGGCTGGGGTGGGAAGGATATACCAAGGGCTGGCTGCCGGGGGAGAAAACTTTGCTGTTTCTGGCCTGGACATCCCCGGTGGCCATGCCTCTGTTGGCCCAGGCCACCGATGTGCAACTGACTCCCCTGGTCCTGATGGGCCTCATCTTTTTCGTGCTGCGCCGGGCGCTCCAATGGTCTCCCGCGCCTTCCTGGAAAATGGAAATCGCGGTTTAATTCCGTCTTTCATTTTTCGAGCTTTTTGCGAAGTCGTTCCTCTGCGAATCTTTTCTCTGCGCTCTCTGCGTCTCTGCGGGAAATAATCCTTTTTTTCACCGCAGAGACGCAGAGGACGCAGAGAAAGCGCAGAGAGAATTAGGCATCCCTGCAAATCCTCTAAGAAAATTTCCAGAAAAATCGTCCCCAATTTTGCCCCTTTGACTTAAGTCATGGGGCTGCGGGGCCTTTCGGATTATTTTATAATTAAATCAGGGCGGAGAGATGCCGGCCCTTTAGGAAAAGGAAACCAAACCATGGAACGACGCGCCATTGTCCGTATCGACCAAGAAAAATGTGACGGCTGCGGCCTCTGTGTCCCCTCCTGTGCGGAAGGGGCCATCCAGATCGTGGACGGCAAGGCCCAATTGCTGGCCGACCAGTTCTGCGACGGCCTGGGGGCCTGCCTGGGAGAATGCCCCCAAGGGGCTTTGATCATCGAAGAACGGGAAGCCGAGCCTTTCGTGGGTCCGGCCCCGGGGTCCCCGGCGGATC